>JABHQB010000087.1 GCA_018695965.1 Flavobacteriales bacterium
TGGATGTTTATGAGTTAAAGAATCAGAGAGAGTTAGTGATTGAAAAAGGAACAAAGAGTAAAGGAGTTTATTTTGTAGAGGTTAAGATAAATAACGATAAAATATTTAAGAAAATTACTTTACAATAATCTATTGAAAATTGGTAAAATGGCATAAGGCTAGGTGTTCCTTTCTCACAATATTATGAGAATAACACATTAAGACAATCCATTTTTGGTGTAAATTAAGACCTCATTTATGAGGTTTTTTTAGTTGAATTACTTCTAGAAATCCAAATTTATTAAAAAAAACAAACTTCCTTTTCTTTATACTAAAAGAAATGATTACATTTGCCGACCATTTTAATAGAGAAATTAAGGTAAAGAAAATTATGCCAACAATACAACAGTTAGTAAGACAAGGTAGAACTAAAATAATAAAGAAGAGTAAATCTTTAGCTTTAGATAGTTGTCCTCAGAGAAGAGGAGTGTGTACAAGAGTTTATACAACTACACCTAAAAAGCCAAACTCTGCACTTAGAAAAGTTGCTAGGGTTAGATTAACAAATGGAAATGAAGTAAACGCCTATATTGGAGGAGAAGGTCATAACTTACAAGAGCACTCAATTGTTTTAATTAGAGGAGGTAGAGTAAAAGATTTACCAGGTGTAAGATATCATGTTGTTAGAGGGGCTTTAGATACTTCAGGTGTAGATGACAGAACGCAAAGAAGATCAAAATATGGTACTAAAAGACCTAAAAAATAAATAGATTTTAGAAAATGAGAAAATCAAGAGCTAAGAAAAGAATATTAATTCCAGACCCAAAATTTGGGTCTATTTTAGTAACAAGATTCGTCAATAACTTAATGTTAGATGGTAAAAAAAGTATTGCTTTTAAAGTGTTTTATGATGCTTTAGATATAGTGTCTTCAAAAGTTGAAGAAGAAGAGGCTTTACTTGTTTGGGAGAAATCTTTAGAAAACATTACTCCTCATGTAGAGGTAAGAAGCAGAAGAATTGGAGGAGCTACTTTCCAAATCCCACAGCCAGTTAGAGATGATAGAAGAACTTCATTAGGTATGAAATGGCTAATTGATGCAGCTAGAAAAAGAAATGAAAAAACAATGGCAAATAATTTGTCTTCAGAAATTGTTGCTGGTTATAAAGAAGAAGGTGCAGCATATAAAAAGAAACAAGACACTCATAGAATGGCTGAAGCAAATAAAGCTTTTTCACATTTCAGATTTTAATTAAATTATAAAATGGCAAAAAGAGATTTAAAATATACAAGAAATATTGGGATTGCGGCTCATATTGATGCTGGTAAAACTACTACTACTGAAAGGATTCTTTATTATGGTGGTGTTTCTCATAAAATCGGGGAAGTGCACGATGGAGCTGCTACAATGGACTGGATGGAACAAGAACAAGAAAGAGGTATTACCATTACTTCCGCTGCAACTACTTTAGATTGGCCTTATAGAGGTATTAATTATCATGTAAATATTATTGATACTCCGGGTCATGTTGATTTTACTGTTGAAGTAAATAGATCTTTAAGAGTTTTAGATGGTTTAGTTTTCTTGTTTTCTGCTGTAGATGGTGTAGAGCCACAATCAGAAACTAATTGGAGACTTGCAAATAATTACAATGTGCCTAGAATTGGATTTGTAAATAAGATGGATAGACAAGGAGCTAACTTTTTAGCTGTTTGTAAGGATGTAAAAGATATGCTTGGTTCACATGCCTTACCATTACAGATTCCTATTGGAGCAGAAGATGAGTTTGAAGGTGTTGTTGACTTAATTAACTTCAAAGGTATTGTGTGGAATGAAGATGATCATGGTATGACTTTTAGAGAAATCGAAATTCCTGAGGATATCATTGATGAAGCAAGAGAATATAGAGGAGAGTTATTAGAAGCAGTTGCTGAGTTTGATGAGTCTTTAATGGAGAAGTATTTTGAAGACGAAAACTCTTTAACTGAAAAAGAAATATTGAGTGCTCTTAGAGAAGCTACTATTTCAGGCAAAGTTGTTCCTATGATGTGTGGTTCAGCATTTAAAAACAAAGGAGTTCAAGCAATGTTAGATATGGTAATGGAAATTCTTCCTTCACCAATTGATACGGAAGCTATTGTTGGAACAAATCCAGATACAGATGAAGAAGTATCAAGAAAACCATCTGTTGATGAGCCATTTGCTTCATTAGCATTTAAAATTGCTACAGATCCTTATGTTGGTAGATTGTGTTTTACAAGAGCGTATTCTGGAATTTTAGAATCAGGTTCATATGTGTTTAACACAAGAACTAGCAAGAAAGAAAGAATATCAAGAATTTTCCAGATGCATGCTAATAAACAAAACCAAATTGAATCACTTCAAGCGGGAGATATAGCTGCTTTAGTTGGGTTTAAAGATATAAGAACTGGAGATACGTTATGTGCTGAGAAACATCCTATTGTATTAGAATCAATGGATTTCCCAGATCCTGTAATTGGAATTGCAGTAGAACCAAAAACTCAACAAGATATGGATAAGATGGGAGTTGCTTTATCTAAATTATCTGAAGAAGACCCTACCTTTACTGTGAAAACAGATCATGATTCTGGTCAAACAATTATTTCAGGAATGGGTGAATTACATCTAGAAATTCTTGTTGAAAGAATGAAAAGAGAATTTGGTGTTGAGTGTAATCAAGGAGCTCCACAAGTATCTTATAAAGAATCTGTAACTCAATCAGTAACACATAGAGAGGTTTATAAGAAGCAATCAGGTGGTAGAGGTAAATTTGCGGATATTAATTTTGAACTTTCTCCAGCTGATTCAGATTATGAGGAAGGAGGATTACAGTTTATTAATGAGATTAAAGGAGGTAATATTCCTAAAGAATTTATTCCTTCTGTAGAGAAAGGTTTTAAAATGGCTATGGAGAATGGTGTGTTAGCTGGTTTTCCGATAGAGACATTGAAGGTAAGATTATTTGATGGTTCCTATCATGATGTAGATTCCGATGCATTATCATTTGAATTATGTGCAAAAATTGCATTCAAATCATCAGTCAAACAAGCTGGTCCTGAATTATTAGAACCAATCATGAGACTAGATGTTATTACTCCAGAGGCGAATATGGGAGATATCATTGGAGATTTAAACAGAAGAAGAGGTCAGGTTGAAGGAATGGAGGATAAATCTGGATCTAAATTAGTAAAAGCTAAAGTACCTTTGTCAGAGATGTTTGGATATGTTACAGATTTAAGAACAATGTCATCTGGTAGAGCAACATCTACAATGGAGTTTGCTAGTTTTGAAACTGCACCTAAGAATGTATCAGACACAGTAATTGCGGAAACAACAGGAGTACAACAATAATAAATTATGGCACAGAAAGTAAGAATAAAATTAAAATCGTTTGACCATAGTTTGGTTGACCAATCTGCTGAGAAAATTGTAAAGACTGTAAAAACTTCAGGAGCTGTAGTAAGTGGTCCAATTCCATTACCAACTCACAAGAAGATTTATACCGTATTAAGATCTCCTCACGTAAATAAGGAAGCTAGAGAGCAATTCCAATTATCTTCTCATAAAAGAATAATGGATATATATAATGCGTCATCTAAAACAATTGATGCATTAATGAAATTAGAACTTCCTTCGGGAGTTCATGTAGATATTAAAGTAATATAAATAATAAAAAAGATGCCAGGTTTAATAGGTAAAAAAATAGGAATGACAAGTATTTTCTCTGAAGAAGGGAACAATATACCTTGTACTATTCTAGAGGTTGGCCCTTGTACTGTAACTCAAATAAAAAATGAGGAAGTTGATGGTTATAATGCAGTACAGATTGGTTATGAAGAACAAAAGGATCATAGAATAAGTAAATCTCTCAAAGGACATTTTTCCAAAGCAAAATCTCCAAATCTTAAAAAATTAATAGAATTCAGTTCTTTTGAGGAGGTAAATTTAGGAGATACTCTTACTACAGAATTATTTGAAGAAGGTGATTATGTAGAAGTTGTTGGAACTTCAAAAGGTAAAGGATTTCAAGGTGTAGTAAAAAGACACGGATTTAAAGGAGTAAATGATGCGACTCACGGTCAGCATAACAGGCAAAGACACCCTGGTTCTATTGGTGCTGCTTCATATCCCGCAAGAGTTTTTAAAGGCATGAGAATGGGAGGACAAATGGGTAATGATAGAGTGAAAGTTGAAAACTTACAAGTAGTGAAAATTATGGCAGACAGAAATTTAATTTTAGTTAACGGTTCTGTTCCTGGTGCGAATAATTCATATATAACAATTGAGAAATAATGAAATTATCAGTTTATAATACAGAGGGTAAAGAAACTTCAAAAACAGTTTCTTTAAGTAAAGATATCTTTGGTATCGAACCTAATGACCATGCTATTTATTTAGATGTAAAGAATTACTTAGCAGCTCAAAGGCAGGGTACTCATAAATCTAAAGAGAGATCAGATGTTACAGGTAGTAGAAGGAAAATTAGAAAACAAAAAGGATCTGGAGCTGCAAGGGTTGGTGATATTAAAAATCCATTGTTTAGAGGTGGAGGTAGAGTTTTTGGTCCTAGACCTAGAAGTTATGACTTTAAACTTAACAAAAAAGTTAAGGTTTTAGCACGTAAATCTGCATTATCTCAAATAGCTAAAGATAAGAAAATGATTATATTAGAAGATTTTTCTATGGACACTCCAAGTACAAAAGATTTTGCTAAAATTTTATCTAATTTAGATCAGACAAATAATAAAACTTTATTAATACTTACGGATTCAAATAAAAATATACTTTTGTCTTCGCGAAATTTAAAGAAGACTAAAGTGGTAAATGTTTCATCTATAAATACTTATGATTTAATGAATGCTCATAAACTAATGTTTGTTGAGTCTTCAATTAAGGAAATAGAGAAAAATTATAAAAATTAGAAGTGATGAATATTTTAATAAAACCAATAATTACTGAGAAAATGACAGCTCAATCGGAAACTTTTAACCGATTCGCTTTTGTTGTGGATAGATCTGCAAATAAAATTGAGATTAAAAAATCAGTAGAAGAAACTTATGATGTAACAGTTGAATCAGTTAGAACTATGGTTTGTATTGGTAAGAAAAGAACAAGAGGAACTAAATCTGGTTTCATTTCAGGTAGAACAAAAACTTATAAAAAAGCTATTGTTTCTTTGTCTGAAGGTGATACTATTGATTTTTACAGTAATATATAATTTGAGAAATGGCAGTTAGAAAATTAAAACCAAATACTCCAGGACAAAGACATAAAGTTGCTAGGTCTTTTGATGAAGTAACTACTTCATCACCAGAAAAGAGCTTATTAGTTAAGCAAAAAAGAACTGGAGGTAGAAATGATAGAGGTAAAATGACTATCAGACATGTAGGTGGTGGACACAAACAGCGATATAGAATTATTGATTTTAAAAGAAATAAATTCGGAATACCCGCAAAAGTTGCTACTATCGAATATGATCCGAACAGAACAGCATATATTGCTCTTTTACATTATACTGATGGTGAAAAAAAATATATTGTTTCTCCTGAAGGGTTAAAAGTTGGGATGGAGTTATTATCTGGAAATAAATCACCTATTATTATTGGTAACACTTTACCACTTACAAATATCCCTTTAGGAACATTAATTCATAATATTGAGTTAAAACCAGGTCAAGGAGGTATTTTAGTGAGAAGCGCTGGTTCATATGCTCAGTTAATGGCAAAAGATGGTAAGTACGCTACTGTTAAATTAGCTTCTGGAGAGATCAGACAAATTTTAACTACTTGTTTAGCTACTATCGGAACAGTTTCAAATTCTCAGAACCAATTACAGATTTCTGGTAAAGCAGGTAGAAGTAGATGGAAAGGCAGAAGACCAAGAGTTAGATCTACAGTGATGAATCCTGTTGATCATCCAATGGGTGGTGGAGAAGGAAAACACTCAGGAGGTATTCCAAGGTCTAAAAATGGTATTCCTGCGAAAGGATATAAAACTAGAGATAAGAAAAAGGCTTCAGATAAGTATATAATTGAAAGAAGAAAAAAGAAATAAAGTATGGCTAGATCTTTAAAAAAAGGACCTTATATTCATTATAAATTGCAAAGAAAAGTTGATGCAATGAATGAGTCTGGTAAGAATTCAGTAATTAAAACATGGTCGAGAGCTTCAATGATTGCTCCTGATTTTGTTGGAAAAACATTTGCGGTTCATAATGGTAGACAATTTATTCCTGTATTTGTTACTGAAAATATGGTAGGTCATAAGTTAGGAGAATTTTCTCCTACAAGAACTTTTAGAGGTCACGGAGGTAATAGAAGGTAATAAAAAGAAAAGAAATGGGAGCTAGAAAAAGAATAAAAGCAAATGCAATGAAGGAAGCGAGAAAAGATATCGCTTTTGCAAAATTGAATAATTGTCCTACATCACCTAGAAAAATGAGATTAATAGCGGATCTTATTAGAGGTATGGATGCAGAAAAAGCTTTATCTCAATTAAAATTAAATCCAAAAGAGGCTTCTGGTAGAATGGAGAAACTTTTACTTTCAGCGCTTGCAAATTGGGAAGTCAAAAATGAAGGAAAAAGAATGGATGAATCTAATCTTTATGTTTCTGAAGTAAAAGTAGATAGTGGAAGAATGTTGAAAAGAGTTCAACCAGCACCTCAAGGTAGAGCTCATAGAATTAGAAAACGATCAAATCATGTAACTTTAGTGGTTGATAGTAGAAATACAGATAATAATTAATATGGGACAAAAAACAAATCCAATTGGCAATAGATTAGGTTACATCAGAGGATGGGAATCTAATTGGTATGGTGGAAATGACTTTGGTGAAAAACTTACTGAGGATGATAAAATCAGAAAGTATTTAAAAGTTAGATTAGTAAAAGCTAGTATTTCAAGAATTGCAATCGAAAGAACTTTAAAAGTGGTTACAATTACTATTCATACTTCTAGACCTGGAATCATTATTGGTAAAGGGGGTCAAGAAGTGGAAACCTTAAAACAAGAGATAACAAAATTAACAAATAAAGAGATTCAGATTAATATTTATGAGGTAAAAAGACCTGATTTAGAAGCTACTTTAGTTGCTAATAACATTGCTAGACAAGTTGAAGGTAGAATTTCTTACAAAAGAGCTACAAAGATGTCTATTGCGTCTACAATGAGAATGGGAGCAGAAGGAATTAAAGTTCAAATTTCAGGAAGATTAAATGGTGCAGAAATGGCAAGATCTGAAATGTTTAAAGATGGTAGAACACCATTACATACATTCAGAGCGGATATTGATTATGCTTTAGCAGAAGCTCAAACTCAGTATGGACTTATTGGTGTTAAAGTTTGGATTTGTAGAGGTGAAGTATATGGTAAAAGAGATTTAATGTTACATTTCAAATCTCCAAAAGGTAAGAAAGGAGGAAATAACAGAGGGCCAAAGAGAAGAAGGTCATAATTATAAACAGAAGATAAAATGTTACAACCAAAGAAAACTAAGTTCAGAAAAATGCAAAAGGGCAAAATGAAAGGAAATGCCCAAAGAGGACATCAACTTGCATTTGGAACTTATGGAATTAAAACATTAGAAGAGCATTGGCTTACTGCTCGTCAGATAGAAGCAGCTCGTATTGCGGTTACTCGTCATATGAAAAGACAAGGTCAGGTATGGATTAGAATATTTCCTGCCAAACCAATAACAAAGAAGCCTGCAGAGGTGAGAATGGGTAAAGGTAAAGGAGCTCCAGAATATTGGGCGGCACCTGTAAATCCTGGAAGAATGTTATTTGAAATTGATGGGGTTGATTTTGAAACAGCTAAAGAAGCATTAAGGTTAGCAGCTCAGAAGTTGCCTGTGAAAACCAAGTTTGTTATAAAACGAGATTATATAGTAAAATAAGAATATGAAATCATCAATATTAATAGATACTCCAGAAAATGAATTACTAGAAATGTTATCAACTGAGAAGGATAAGATAGCTAAAATGAAGATGAGTCATGAAGTGTCTCCTCTTGAAAATCCAAAGTTAATTACTTCTAAAAGAAAGGTAATTGCAAGAATTAAGACAGAGCTTTCTAATAGAAAAAATAGAAGACAAGAATAATAAGTAAAATGGAAAGAAATTTAAGAAAAGAAAGAATTGGAGTTGTTACTTCTAACAAAATGGAGAAATCTATTGTTGTGATGGTGGAAAGAAAGGTAAAACATCCTCTTTATGGGAAGTTTGTAA
>JABHQB010000088.1 GCA_018695965.1 Flavobacteriales bacterium
CCCAACTTCTTTATTTGTTCTGTTGGAAAAGACTGATTTTCATCTCTTTCTATTACTCCAGGCAAAAGTTCTGTTTGAGCAAAATCTCTTGCCGCATCTCTAATCATTTCATGCTCTTCGGTGAATGTGAAGTCCATATTCTATTTAACTATATTTAAAAAAATTCGTTGCAAAAGTACAGAATTTTAAGCTATTTTTGTAAACTATTTAAGATGAATAAAGAATATCATATAATTGGAGTAATGTCTGGCACATCATTAGACGGACTAGATATTGTGAAATGTACTTTTAAAAAAGAAAAAAAATGGAGTTTTCAACTAGAAAATTCTGAAACAATTAAGTATTCAAAAAAATGGAGAAATACTCTAAAAAGTTTACATCTAAAAGATGAAAATGAAATAAAAGATATTGATAAGCTTTATGGGAAATTTATAGGAGAAAAAGTAAATGGATTTATTAAAAAACATAATATACATGCCAACTATATCTCTTCACATGGACATACAATTTTTCATGATCCTGTAAACCAATTTACTTTACAAATAGGTGATGGAGAAGTAATTTCAGAAGTAACCAAAATTACGACAATAAATAATTTTCGTGAACTTGATATTTCCTTAAATGGACAAGGAGCTCCTCTTGTTCCAATTGGAGATTTATTACTTTTTTCTGACTATAAATATTGCCTAAACTTAGGTGGATTTGCTAATATCTCAGAAAAGAAAAAAAATAAGATAATCGCATTTGATGTTTGTGCAGTAAATTTTATGCTGAATAAATTATCTAACAGAATTAATTTGGAATACGATAAAAATGGAGATGAAAGCAGAAAAGGACGTGTAAAACAAGATTTGATAGAGGAGTTAAACTCATTGGATTTCTTTGAAAAAGAAGCTCCAAAATCGTTATCAAGAGAGTGGGTAGAAGATGAAATTTATCCTATTATTGATAAATACAATTACTCTATTATTGATATACTCAGCACATTTACAGAACATATTGCTATTCAAATAGGCAGGCATTTACAAAACGAAACTGTTTTAGTTACTGGAGGAGGAACATTTAACAAATTCCTAATGGAAAGAATTGAATTGCACTCAGAATCTGAGATAATACTACCAAAGTGTGATATTATCAACTTTAAAGAAGCAATAATATTTGGATTTCTTGGAGTATTAAAATTAGAGAATATCGACAACTGTTTAAGTAGTGTAACTGGATCAAAGAAAGATTCTTGTAGTGGAGATATTTATAAAAAATAAGGAGGTTGTAAATTAAAAACTTTCACCCTTTATTTAGTACATTTGCAAAAGATTTAACAATAGGAAATGGAAGATTTATTAAAAAAATTTGAAGAAGAAAGTCCAGAAGTAGTCTTTGAGTGGCAGGATAAAGAGACTGATGCGAAAGGTTGGATTGTGATGAATTCATTAAGAGGAGGAGCTGCAGCTGGAGGAACAAGAATGAGAGTTGGTGTTACAAAAGAAGAAGTTTTAGCGCTTGCTAAAACCATGGAAATAAAATTTACAGTTTCTGGGCCACCTATAGGAGGAGGAAAATCAGGAATAAACTTTGACCCAAAAGATCCTAGGAAGAAAGAAGTATTAGAAAGATGGTTTGCAGCTGCAAAACCATTTCTAAAATCATATTATGGCACTGGTGGGGATATGAATGTAGATGAAGTTCATGAAGTAATTCCAATTTGTGAAGAGAATGGAATATTATTTCCATTAGAAGGAGTTTTAAGAGGGTATCATAAAAAAGATGAAAAAGGTACCATGAAAATCATCAATCAGTTATCCGAAGGTGTCCCTTTGATTGTAAAAGAAAACAATTTAACTCCCGATACCAATAAAAATTATTCAGTAGGAGATTTAATTACTGGTTATGGAGTTTCTGAATCAATTTTGCATTACTACAATATTTATGGTGGTCATGTAAAAGGTAAAAAAGTAATTATACAAGGGTGGGGGAATGTAGGAGGAGCAGCTGCTTTCTACCTGTCTCAAGCAGGAGCTATTATTGTAGGTATTATTGATAAAGTAGGAGGTGTAATAAAAGAAGAAGGTTATACTTTTGAAGAGATAAAATATCTAATAAATAACAGAACTTCTAATTTCTTAGAAGCAGAAAACATGATGAGTTTTGAACAGGCAAATAAAAATATTTGGAGTATAGGATCTGAAATTTTTGTTCCTGCGGCGGCTTCAAGGTTGTTGTCTCAAAACCAATTAGATCAAATGATCAACAATGGGCTGGAAGTGATTTCATCAGGAGCGAATGTTCCATTTGCTGATAAAGAAATATTCTTCGGACCGATATCAAAGAGTGCAGATGAAAGAGTAAGTGTTTTACCAGATTTTATTGCAAATTGCGGAATGGCAAGAGCGTTTTCATACTTAATGGAAGATAATATAGAAATGAATGACACCTCAATTTTTAAGGCTGTGTCAAACACAATAAAAAATGCGATACAAAACACATATAATATTAATAATAATAAAACTGCGATCTCAAAGACTGCTTTTGAAATTGCACTAAAACAACTTGTATAATGGGACAATTAAGATTTTTTTTAAAAACAGAATATTTAGAAAACTCAGCACAAACTTATTTAATCTTTGTTGCTGCAATTATTTTGGGATTAATTTTCAAAGGACTAATCTCTAAATATCTTAGTCACTCTCTTTATAGAGTAATAGGAAAGAAAGAAAAAAGAGTCGGAGTAGAGAAATTTGATAGTCTTTTAACGCGGCCAATTGCATTTTTCATTATGTTGTCTATTCTGTATTTTGGATTTCATGCCGCTGAATTTAATTTTGAAGAATTGAAGTCAACATTAGGAGAGGGATTATATAATGGATTAGAGATGATAGTTTCAAAAGTATTCTCGCTTGTATTTATTTATTCTATTTTTCGAATCTTACTTAGAATTGTGGATTATGTTGGGTTGATATTACTCAAACGATCTGAAGAAACAGAAAACAAAATGGATGATCAGTTAGTCCCATTTGCTATGGAAATCATAAAATTTATTGTTTATATTTTCGCAATTTTTGTCATATTAGGGAATGTTCTAGATGTAAATGTTACTGCACTTGTTACAGGACTTGGAATTGGAGGTCTTGCTCTTGCTATGGCTTCAAAAGAGAGTTTAGAGAATCTGTTAGGTTCTTTTACAATTTTCCTAGACAAACCATTTACTGTTGGAGATACTGTAACTGCTGGCACAGTAACAGGAACAGTTGAAAAAGTTGGTTTCAGAAGCACTCAAATCAGAACTTTTGATAAAAGTCTAGTCACAGTTCCAAATAAAAAAATGATTGATGCTGAACTAGACAATTTAGGAATGAGACCTGTAAGAAGAGTTAAGTTTGATATTGGTCTAAACTACGAAACAACTGCAGAACAAATAAAAAATATTGTATCCGACATTCAAACTATGGTAGATGATCACCCAAGAACAAATGATGAGGGGAGAGTTAGATTCCAAGAATTTGGATCAAGTTCTTTAGATATACTTGTAATCTATTTTGTAGACAGTCCAACTTGGAATGATTTAATAGATGTGAGAGAAGATATAAATTATAAAATTATGGAGATTGTTAAAAAACATAATTCAGATTTTGCGTTCCCATCTACAACTGTATATTTGCAGAAAAATTAAATCTCTAATTAAAAC
>JABHQB010000089.1 GCA_018695965.1 Flavobacteriales bacterium
AAAACAATTCTTTCTTGCGTCTTCTAAAGAAATATACTCTTTTTGACTTCTTCTTTTTAAATAATGATCTTTAATCTCTGAATACTTTTCCTTCGTATCTGATTTAAAATTTTCAGAATCGGAACCTAATAACTTACTACTAGCACTTACAGACTTGGACGCATCTAACACATGAATAATAGCATTATTAGTATACTTATCCATCAACTTTACAGCAGTATGCACCTTTGATGTTGTAGCTCCTCCAATCATTAACGGAACATTAAAATCTTGTCGTTGCATTTCTTCTGCCACATGTATCATCTCATCCAAAGACGGAGTGATCAATCCACTCAAACCTATAATATCTACCTTATGTTTTTTTGCTTGTTCTAATATTTTTTCAGAAGAAACCATGACTCCTAAATCAATAATTTCAAAATTATTACAAGACAGAACTACTCCAACAATATTCTTTCCAATATCATGTACATCTCCTTTTACCGTCGCCATTAATATTTTTCCAGCATTCGATCTTTCTGTTTTCTCATCCTCTATATAAGGAGTTAAAAGAGCAACTGATTTTTTCATTACCCTTGCTGATTTTACTACTTGTGGCAAAAACATTTTCCCGCTTCCAAAAAGATCCCCAACAATATTCATTCCATCCATTAAAGCTCCCTCAATTACATCTATAGGTTTGTCGGATTTTAATCTTGCTTCTTCTGTATCTTCTTCAATATAAGTAACAATTCCTTTTACAAGTGAATGTTCCAATCTCTTTTCTACCGACTGATTTCTCCAATCGAGATTTTCTTCTCTTATCTTTCCTCCACCTTTGTGTATTTCTGCAATATCCACTAATCTTTCGGTAGCTCCATTATCTTTATTTAATAGGACATCTTCTACAGCAGTTAGTAAATCTTTAGGAATATCAGAATAAACCTCAATCATACCTGCATTGACAATTCCCATATCCATTCCATTTTGTATAGCGTGATATAAAAAAGAGGAATGCATGGCCTCTCTCACTATATTATTTCCTCTAAAAGAAAAAGAGACGTTACTCACACCACCACTCACTTTTGCATGAGGAAGATTTTCTTTTATCCATTTTGATGCCCTGAAAAAATCAACTGCATAATTATTATGTTCTTCAATTCCCGTTGCTACAGTTAAAATATTAGGATCAAAAATTATATCTTCAGCAGGAAAACCTACTTCCTTTATAAGAATGTTATATGCTCTTTCACAAATTCTGATTTTATCTTTATAATCTACCGCTTGTCCTTTTTCGTCAAAAGCCATAACCACCACTGCAGCACCATATTTTAATATGATTTTCGCATGTTTAATAAAAACTTCTTCTCCCTCTTTTAAGGAAATAGAATTTACAATTCCTTTACCTTGCAAACATTTTAAACCTTCTTCAATTATTTCCCATTTTGATGAGTCAATCATAACTGGAACTCTAGAAATATCAGGATCGGAAGCTGTTAAATTTAAAAAATGAACCATACTTTCTACTCCTTCAATCAATCCATCATCCATATTGATATCAATTACCTGAGCTCCACTTTCTACTTGTTGAAGTGCAACTGAGAGTGCCTGTTCAAAATCATCTTCTTTTATTAATCTTCTGAATTTTATAGAACCCATTACATTTGTTCTTTCCCCAATATTCAAAAAATTACTTTCTTCAGTAACAGTAACAGCTTCTAAACCACTCAACTTCATTTGGGTTTTTAGATTAGGGATTTCCCTTGCTTTACATTTTGCAGCAATTCTGGCAAATTCAGCAATATGATCTGGAGTAGTTCCACAACAACCCCCTACAATATTTACCAATCCTGAATTCATAAAATCTTCCAATTGTTTCCCCATTATTTCTGCTGTTTCATCATATTCTCCCATTTCATTTGGAAGACCAGCATTTGGATAAGCACTAATAAAAAACTCTGATTTATCAGAAAGTTCTTTAATATAAGGACGCATAGCATTAGTACCTAAAGCGCAATTAAAACCAATACTTAAAAGTGGAATGTGAGAAACAGAATTCAGAAAAGCTTCTGCTGTTTGACCAGAAAGAGTTCTACCACTCTCATCAGTAATTGTTCCGGAAACCATAATTGGCACTTCTATTTCTTTTTCCTCAAATACTTCAGATATTGCAAAAAGAGCTGCTTTACAATTCAGAGTATCAAAAACAGTTTCAACAAGCAGTAAATCAACATCTCCATCTAATAATGCTTCTACCTGTTGTTTATACGCAATCCTCAAATCATCAAATGTAACATGACGAAAAGAAGGATCTTCTACTTTTGGAGAGATAGATGCAGTTCTGTTAGTGGGTCCAATAGCACCCGCTACAAATCTTGGTTTCTCAGGAGTTGAAAATTCTTTTGCCGCTTCTTTCGCAATTTTTGCAGACTGAAAATTAATATCGTAAATAGCAGACTCTAATTTATAATCTGCTTGTGCTATAGTAGTTCCACTAAAAGTATTTGTTTCAATGATATCAGCACCTGCTTTTAAGTATTCTGCATGAATCTCTTTAATAATTTCTGGTCTAGTAATAGAAAGCAAATCGTTATTTCCCTTTAAATCATTTTCAGAATTTACAAATTGAGTTCCTCTAAAATCTTTTTCTTGCAATTTATATCTCTGAATCATAGTACCCATAGCACCATCCAGAATAAGGATTCTTTCTTTTAATATGTCTTTTATGGTCTTGTTCATTTTTAATTTTTACAAGACTTAACAAAAAAGATTTCGGAAAATGTATATTGATTTCGTCATCTACCTCCATAATTGGAGTGGGATTTGGCACCCTGCTTTCCAGGGTTGCCAAGACATCATAGGGCCCTTCCCTCCGTCTTTCTTGATAAGTCAGCTACAAATAAATAGCAAAAAAAGTTAAAAACCAAACATATTTATTTTTTTATTTTATATTTGTCGTCCGAAATGTGGAAGGATTTGGCCTATTGCAACCACTAGAAAAAATGCTAAAATAGCAAACCTCATTTTTAGATACATAAGCCAAGTCCTAACATCTTTCAAATAATTAATTAATAACTTAAATTATTTAAGAAATGTCATATTATTTTACATCCGAATCCGTTTCAGAAGGACACCCAGACAAAGTATCAGATCAGATTTCTGATGCATTATTAGACAACTTCTTAGCACAAGACCCTAACTCGAAAGTTGCATGCGAAACACTAGTAACTACAGGACTAACTGTTCTAAGTGGAGAAGTAAAAACTAACGGTTTTGTGGATGTTCAAAATGTTGCCAGAGAAGTCATCAGAAAAATAGGATATACTAAATCAGAATACCAATTTGACGCAGATAGTTGTGGAGTAATTTCCGCAATACATGAACAGTCTGCAGATATCAGGCAAGGAGTTGTAGAAGGATCAGGATTACATACAGAACAAGGAGCTGGAGATCAGGGAATGATGTTTGGTTACGCAACAAACGAAACTGAAAATCTAATGCCTCTTGCATTAGACATCTCCCATAAAATACTTATTGAACTTGCTGATATAAGAAAAAAAGGTGTTGAAATGACTTACTTACGTCCGGATTCAAAATCGCAAGTTACCTTGGAGTATAATGATGACCATACACCAAAAAAAATCACAGATATTGTAGTTTCTACTCAGCATGATGATTTTGCAGATGAAAAACCAATGCAAGAACAAATTGAAAAAGATGTAAGAGAGATCTTAATTCCAAGAATTAAGAAACAACTTTCAGAAGAAAGCAGATTACTTTTTGGTAGCGAAAAATACCATGTAAATCCGACAGGAAAATTTGTAATTGGAGGTCCTCATGGAGATACAGGACTTACAGGTAGAAAAATTATTGTAGACACTTATGGAGGAAAAGGAGCTCATGGTGGTGGAGCTTTTTCTGGAAAAGATCCAAGTAAAGTAGATAGATCAGCCGCATATGCAACTCGTCATATTGCTAAAAACTTAGTTGCTGCTGGTGTCGCAGATAGAATATTGGTACAAGTAAGTTATGCAATTGGTGTTGCAGAACCAATGGGAATCTTTGTAGACACTTACAGGACTTCTAAAGTTAATATGACAGATGGAGAAATTGCTGACATAGTAAAAGAAATGCCCTGTTTTAATCTGAAACCTGCTTCTATTATTAGCAGACTAAAACTAAAACAACCTATCTATTCAGAAACTGCAGCATACGGACATATGGGAAGAGAATCCGAAAATAAAACCGTAACATTTAATGTTGCTGGATCAAATAAAGAGTTTGAGGTAGAGACTTTTACTTGGGAGAAATTAGATTGCCAAGAAGAAATAAAAACTGCTTTTAATTTATAATCACTAATTCTATGTTTTATTAGAAGGTCGCAAAAGCGACCTTTTTTTATACAAGAAACCTTAATTTAGCATAAAATAAACTAATGAAATATCTATTTTTCATATTCTTACTTTCACTTTCTGCAACTGTATATTCTCAAACAGAAATGAAATATAATGCTAAATCAGAGAATTTATCAAATTGGGCAGAACTAATGTATTCTGAAAGTCCGGATGAAGGAGAAGTAATAAAACTTTATAGAGAATATTATAAAACAAATGAATTTGTAAAAAACAAACACACGCAATATTACAAAAGATGGATAAGAAACATCAGTAGATATACTAATTCTAAAGTAGAAAGTTCATCTTCTGAAAGTAGTAACCAGTGGCAATGCGTTGGTCCGTGGGATTTCGATCAGCATGCAGCAAGTAGAAGTTATGCACCAGGAGCAGCTCATGTTTATACTGTTGAACAATCCTTAAGTAATAGTAATGTTTTATATGCAGGAACTGCAACTGCAGGAGCTTGGAAGACTACTGACAAAGGAATGAATTGGAGTTTAATTACTAAAAATTTAGAATTAAATAGTGTATATGCAATTGAAATTGATTTTACTGATTTCAATACAATTTATATTAGTGGAAATGGAGTAGTTTATAAATCTGTAGATGGAGGAAATAATTGGAATATTATAGGAGATGCAAACTTTGTTAGTTTAAATCATTCTATTAAAGATATAAAATTACACCCTCAGGATAATCAAAAATTATTTGTTGCATCAAATCAAGGATTGTACTTATCAAATAATGCAGGATTAACATTCAATCAAGTAATGAGTGGAAGTTTTCAAGAAATTGAATTTCAACCTAGTGGGACTTTGAGTAATATGAGTCTTGCTACTCCAATAGATCCCAATACTGGACAAAGTGGAAATGCTTTTAATCTTATTAATACATCTGGTAGTCCATTAGTAATTACAGGATTTAGTCAAGGACCTTCCTCTATAAACACATCTGATACAGGTGTGACAATGGAGGTTTATATGACTCTGGGTAATTATATATCTTCTCCCGTTTGGACATTAGTTGGTAGTGCTATGGTAAATTTAACAACTGGTGCTGCTACTGGATATATTCCAGTTACTGTAATTTCAATACCAGCAGGAGATACAGTTGGTATCTGGATTGGTAGAACAACAGGTATTGTAGGTTATACTACTGGTTCAGGGATTCCTGGAGTCTCTCCTAGATCTCAAAACACCGATCTAACTATAACTGAAGGTCATGGTGGAGCTTACCCTAATGGAGTACAATTCTCTCAAAGAAATTGGAATGGTATTGTTCACTATGGTAATCCTAGTTTATTAGTAGACACTATATACTTCATAAAACAAACAGGAGATAGTACTGAGTTCTATCGTTCTGATGATGGAGGAAATACTTTAACACAATATACTAACGGATGGCCAAGTCCTGGAAGTGGAGATGAGCAAAAAAGAACTGAAATTGCAGTAAGTCCTGCATCTCCTAATAAAATTGTAGCCCTTGCAACCGGATCTGCAAATGGAGGAAGTGGATTATATGGTATTTATATTAGTTATGATAAAGGAGAGAATTGGACCTTTCAGTGTTGTGGACCACAGCCTTCAGGAGCTCCTTCTGCTACAAATATTAATATGATGGGTTGGCAGCCAGATGGATCTGATGATGGAGGACAATATTATTACGATTTAGCTCTTGCGGTGAATCCCAATAATGCGGATAGTATTCATGTAGGAGGAGTGAATCATTGGGTGTCTGCAGATAATGGCATTACTTTTACTTGTCCAGCTAAATGGAGTCAACCTCACAAAAAAGGATATGTTCATGCAGACATTCATGACATCAATTATTCTGGAGATGACCTTTGGTTTGCTTGTGATGGAGGGGTGTTTTATTCTGCAAATTCAGGAGATAGTATTACAAAACGAATGTTCGGAATCGCAGGGTCTGACTTCTGGGGATTTGGAATTGGATTTAAAGATAAAGATGTAATGCTTGGAGGGACTTATCATAATGGAACATTACTAAAAGATGGAGACACTTACATAAATAATTGGTTATGCACCGATGGTGGTGATGGAATTAGAGGATTTGTCAATTTTGGAAATCCTAGAATGGCCTATAGTGATTACGGAGGTAAAATTTTATCAGGAGATAGAACAGTTGATATCTCAACATTTAGTATGAATTTAAAACCAAACGCATCTTATATTGTAGGAGAATCTTCTCAAATGGAATTTGATCCTAGATGCTTTAATTGGCATTATATTGGTAATGACACTACATTATGGTTAAGTAAAAATAATGGGGGTTCTTTTGAAGCTATTCATCATTTTGATGAAAAAGTAACTTCTGTAGAGGTTGCATGGAGTAATCCTAATGTTATTTATGTTGCTACTTGGCCTGGTTGGTGGGACGACAAAAAAATATACCGAACAACTGATGGTGGAAAAACATGGATAGATATCACCATTCCTTCTGCTCAATTAAACGGATATTTATCCCGATCTTATGATATAACTGTCAGTAGTAACGATGAAAATACTTTATGGGTAGCAAGATGTTCGCAAAGTGGAAATTACAATTTAATTGATGGATATAATATATTTAAATCTATTGATGGCGGTCAGAATTGGATAAATTTAAGCACTCCTACTTTGGATGGAGAACATATGACAAATATTGAACATCAAAGGGGTAGTAATGGTGGGGTATATTTAGGGACCCGTAATACTGTTTATTATCGTAATAATGCGATGAATGATTGGGTAATTTACGATAACAATCTACCTAAAAGAACATTTTCAACACAATTAGTCCCTTATTACAGAGAAGGACTTTTAATTAATGGAACCAACAGATCGGTTTACGAAATTGATCTTTACGAGAATTCTCCACCATCTGCACAAATTGCAGCTAACAGATTAGAAATAAATTGTATGAACGATACTGTTCATTTTGTAGACCATTCTGCAGTTAGATTAAATAGTGCAATCTGGGAATGGACTTTTCCTGGAGGAACGCCTTCATCTTCAACTTTGGAAAATCCAGTTGTAGTTTACAATGCACCCGGAACTTATGATGTTACTTTAAAAGTAACGGATGCTTATGGAAGTAATACACAAACTATTTTAGGATTAATAAAATATTCCGATAGTACATTTATAATTACCAATACACAAAACTATTCTGAAGAGTTTGAAACATCCATTTTCCCTCCTGAATCATGGGAAACTCCACCATCTTCTTTTTCTTGGCAATCAATTGTAGTAGATACAGGATACAATTGTCATCCTTCTACAGTATCATACGTTAATCATTATTGGATTAATCAAATTGGAGAAGAAGCTTATCTTATTACGAACAAAATCCGATTAGGTTCAGGTTCCTATCTTTCAGAAAATTTACTGACTTATGATTATGCGTATTCAGGATATTCTGGTTCTGATGATGGTTTCAGAATTGATATCTCTACAGATTGTGGTGACACATGGGACTCAATTTATGGAGCAAGTGGTACAAGTTTGCAAACTGTACCTTATGTGGGTAGCGCTTGGTATCCTACCTGTGGAAGTTGGAAAAAAGATACTTTAAACTTAACTAATTTCGGACTAAATGGAGAAACAATTATGATTAGGTTTACTGCCATAAACGACTATGGAAACCGGTTTTTTATGGATAATGTGAGAGTTAATGGAACAAATATTTCTCTAACTCCATCTGTAAGTTCAGAAAATAAAAAACTTATTAGAATTGTAGATGTTTTAGGTAGAGTAGTAGAAAAAAGTAGAAACACCTTATTGTTTTATATTTATGATGATGGGTCTGTTGAAGAAAAGATATTTGTGGAATGATAGATTGGTTTTCGGAATGGTTTGATAGCAAATACTATCATATTCTATACAAAAATAGAGATGAAGAGGAAGCGGAAAACTTCTTAAAAAATCTGAGTAAATTAAAATTCTTTAAAAAAGAATCTAAGATAATTGATGTTGCCTGTGGCAAAGGAAGACACTCTTTGTTTTTATCTGAGTTAGGTTATGATGTAACAGGAGTAGATTTATCGGAAAACAGCATAATATACGCAAAACAATTTGAAAAAGAGAATCTGAAATTTGATGTAGCAGATATGAGAAAAACTTACAAAAAGAATAGTTTTGATATATCTCTAAACCTATTTACTTCCTTTGGATATTTTAAAAACAAAGAAAATGATTTTTCAGCAATTAAGTCAATGTCAGAAAATTTAAAAAAAGATGGAATTCTGATTGTTGATTTCCTAAATTCTAACAAAGTAATTTCCAATTTAATAAAAACAGAAACAAAAGAAATTGATGGAGTTCAATTCAATATTACCCGAAAAGTTGAAGATAATTTTATCATCAAAAATATAGAAGTAAACCACAATGAAGATAAATTTTATTTTCAAGAAAAAGTACAAGCACTTACAAAAGAAAATTTTTCAGAGCTTTTAACTTTTGCAGGGTTACAAATTATTAATACCTTTGGAAATTATAAGTTAGATGAATTTAATACTCAAACATCTGACAGATTAATTATTATAGCAAAAAAATGAATCAAGATTTCCTATTTTTATTCCTCTCAGTTGCAGTTGGTGCTATTATTGTAGAAATTTTTAAACCTACAAAAAGTAAAAATATTCAACTATTACTAACTTTTAGTGGTGCTTATTTACTATCTGTAAGTGTAATTCATTTAATTCCTGAACTTTTCAGAGACAATATTTCAAATAATATCGGAATTTTTATTTTGGCTGGTTTTTTAATCCAGATTTTATTAGAATATTTTTCAAAAGGCATAGAACATGGTCATTTTCACAAGAGAAATACTATTCCATTCTCGGTGCTAATCAGTCTTTGTTTACATTCTTTATTAGAAGGAATACCTTTAGGAGGTCACTTGCACGATCATGCACATAATGCTTTACTTACAGGAATTTTATTGCATAAAGCTCCTGTTTCGATTGTATTACTCTCCTTATTCCTGCAAAGTGGAATGAGTAAAATAAAGGCCTATTTTTTACTGCTGTTATTTGCCTTAATGACTCCACTTGGAGTATATTCTGGACATTTGTTTACCGAACTATCAAATTACGCAAATGAAATAATGGCAATTGTAATTGGTATTTTTCTACATATTTCTACTACTATTCTATTCGAAAGTACAGATGGACACCGATTTAGTTTTCAAAAGATATTGACTATTATTATTGGGGCCTGCATTGCCATTTTAAGCCTTTAAAATGATTCAGAAATATGTAATTTCTGGAGCTCCTGGAACAGGGAAAACAACCATTATTAACGCTCTCAAAAAAAAAGATCATTATTGTGCTGAAGAAATTTCACGAGAGTTAATTGCTGAACAGATATCTATTGGAGGTAATATCTTACCTTGGAAAGATCAAATTGCTTTTGAAAATAAAATTGCTCATAGACGATACCAACAATATTTAAATAGTCCTGAAAATTGCATTTCCTTTTTTGACAGAAGTAGTATCGATTGTATTGCATACTTAAATAATAATAAATTAGAATCTACATCACAGATCAATCAAATTATTAAAAAATGCATCTTTAACAAAACTGTATTTTACACTCCTATTTGGCAAGAAATTTACAAAAATGATAATGAAAGACAAGAAAGTTTGGATCAAGCTATTAAGATAGATAAATATCTGAAAGATTGTTACATGAAATTTGGATATATCTTAATTGAAATACCTAAATTAGGTGTAGTAGATAGGGTGAATTTTATCCTCTCTAAAATATGATGTATATTTAATTTCTTGTATTATTGCAATAAAATTTTTAATTAAAAAAAACATAAAATAATGTCAGTATTAGTAGGTAAAAAAGCTCCATCATTTTCAGCACAAGCTGTG
>JABHQB010000090.1 GCA_018695965.1 Flavobacteriales bacterium
GAAGTTGTTTACTCTCTCTTCTCTGATAATTCCTGGGGGTATCATGGATTATATAAATCACTTGATGGAGGTGATAGTTGGACACTGCAATCAGACACATCAAATATTTTAGGTAGAGATAGAGATGGAAGTGGCACTGGTGGACAATCGTGGTATGATATGACCTTAGCTGTTTCAACAACCAATGAAAATCATATTATTGTAGGAGGAATTAATTTGTGGGAATCTACAGATGGAGGAGTTACTTGGAATCTATCTGGATCTAGTGGAGGAGATTTTTTAAACTATTCATACATGCATGTAGATCATCATGCGGCAGAATTTAATCCTATCAATAATATTGTATATGTTGGAAATGATGGTGGAATATATAAATATTTTGGTTTATTAACTGATTGGATTGATATTAGTGATGGTTTAGAAATTTCCCAATTTTATAAAATTGGTTTATCAAAAAATAATGATTATACATTAGTTGTGGGGGCTCAAGATAATGGGACAGAAAGATTAACTGGAACTACTTGGGATGCAATTAGGGGGTCTGATGGTATGGAATGTATTATTGATCAATATGATGATGATATTATTTACTCCACATCTCAATATGGGGGGTTAAGAGTTACTTATAACGGTGGGATTGATTGGGATAATGTAAAACCTGTAAGTTATGAAGGATCTTGGGTAACCCCATATAAAATGCATCCTCTAAATAATAATGTTATTGTAGCTGGTTATAATGTTGTTTATAAGAGTAATACAGCTACAGCTTCTTGGGACTCTATTTCTCCTACTTACGGACAATTAAAAACAATTGCTTTAGCTCCTTCAGATTTAAATTATATTTATGCTGCTGTTTATGCTGGAATTTGGGTAACTAAAGATAATGGGCAAAATTGGGATTATATTAAACCTGGCCTTCCTTCAGGGAATATTTCTGATATAACTGTTTCAAACACTAATCCTGATAGAGTTTTTGTAACAATGTCGTCTTTTAATGATGGTGAAAAAGTATACGAAAGTACAGATGCTGGCGCAACATGGATAAATATATCTGGTTCACAATTGCCAAATTTACCTGTGAATTGTATTGTGTTTCAATCTTATACTAAAGATGATTTATACATTGGAACAGATATTGGTGTTTACCACAAAGATAGTACTATGAATGAGTGGCAATTATTTAACACTGGACTTCCCTTTGTAAGTGTAAGAGAATTAGAAATACAGTATAGTGCTGGAAAATTAAGAGCAGCTACATTTGGAAGGGGGGTTTGGGAATCTGATCTAAATTCTTTCCCATCTTTTGTTGGTTCTGTGAACCCTGAATTTATTAAATTATTTCCAAATCCTACAGAAAAATATTTTACAGTAACTACTCCTTACAAAATCGAAAATTGTAAAATAGAATTGTTTAATGTTACCGGACAAAATGTTCTCTCTGAAAAACTCTTTTCTGAAAGAACTAAAATTGATATTTCAAATTTAAGCAAGGGAGTGTATATTTATAATATCTTGAATGGAAATAAGTTAGAGAAATCCGATAAATTACTAATTTATTAAAGTATTGCCTCAAACGTTCTTACAAAATCTCTTTTGTTCTCGTTAGGATTAAATACTATTCCCAAAGAAACCACAACTTTATCGTCAATAGATGTGCTTCTAATGATGATTGGGCCTCCCATAAATTCATTTTTAAGAATCCAGAGCCCTCTATAAATTTCATTATCTTTTACTATAGAAAATCGTTTGTCAATCTGAACATAACTACCTTCATTAGTTGGAATGTATTTTAAAATTGAATCTGTTTTAATTATTATTTCTGATTGTAAATCGTAATCTGTAGGTTCAAATTCATATACTATTATATATTTTAGTAAATCTTCTTTTTCATTAAATGAGTGGAAATCTGCAATAAATAACCCCTCCTTCTTTAATGAAACTGTATATTCAGTTGGAAGAAAAAGTTCAAAACCAAACTGTTCCTTTATATCTAATCTTGCGTCTTTGTTATGGCCTTTTTCATAACTATTCTTGATTTCTTCAAGTTCTTTCCTGTTCAAAAAACTACATGTTTTGTTGCAAGATTTTATAAAATCTATTTCTTTAGAATCACTATGTAAATAGAATACAGTCTGACCATTTGCCCATTTATCTTTACTATATGAGTCTTTTACATCAGAGGAAACAACCATGATGTTTTTA
>JABHQB010000091.1 GCA_018695965.1 Flavobacteriales bacterium
GAAAACATCTCAACAACATATCGTACCCACTTCTTATCAAGGTGTCTTGTGTGTCTGAGTTTAGGCTTTGGAAAGAATGAAAACCAAATAGGAATTAACAATAAAGAAATAATAAAGATGAAAATAATACTAATAGCAGCTACTAGACCAAACTCTTGAAGTGTTTCGCTTTTTGTCAGTGTAAATGCCGCAAATCCTGAAGCAGTAGTTAAATTTGTAAGTAATGTAATATTCCCTATTTTACTTATCATCAAATGTAAGGACTTATCTTTATTCTTATGTTTCTTAAATTCAGCATGGTATTTATTTATCAGATAAATACAATTTGGAATGCCAATGACAATAATAACTGGCGGGACAAGTGCTGTTAAAAGGTTGATGTCATAGTTGAGCATTCCCATTAGTCCAAAAGAAAAAACAACTCCTATTAGTACAACAATGACAGAAATAAAAGTAGCCTTGAAAGATCTGAAAAATAATAAAAGAATTAAAGAGGTTATTAAAATAGTATAAATTATAAATAATGATATCTCATCCTTAATTTTTATGGATTCTATAGTTCTTATATATGGAAGTCCTGAATACTTTACATCAATATTATTTAATGTAGTACTATATTCCTCTCCCTTTTCAAGAATTTTATCAATTACATCTGTTCTTCTAGGAGATGACAATATATCTATATTAATGTCTACTAACATAATCCCAGAATTAGCGTCCTCATTATAAAACATTTCCTTATATATATCCTGATTGTGCAGTACATCAACGGCAGAAGATAACTCAGGTGGGGTCATGTCAGGACGATACCAAACATCAGAATTGAAATTTTTTCTTACAGAATCAGTTCTAAGTATCGGTAATGTTGTAATATTTATTACTCGATCTATTCCTTCTATAGATTTTATATTATCTCCTAATCTATGCCATGCATCTAAATTTGGCTTTTCAAAAAACCTAGCATCCTTAACCGCAATAGCTATTGTATTCATACTCTCACCAAATTCGGATCTAAATTTCTCATAATCAATATATGTTTGATCATCCGAAGGGAGGATTTTTGCAACCTCATAAGATAGTTTTACATCTTTTGTAAATTGTATCATTAAAGTCACAATTCCTATAAATAGAACGAGTATAAGAAATCTACCTTTTAAAATTATGTCGGATATTTTTGGCATTTTGTGGTATAGTGAATGAAAGGGAATGTGAAAATCCTTATTCTTCAATATTTAGGAGAGTCCTAAATAGTCATTACATCTTTTTCTTTATCAGTAAAATGTTTCTCTATAATTACAATAAATCTATCTGTCAAATTTTGCACGCTAGATTCAGCATCTCTTGCCATATCTTCAGATAAACCATCTTTAGCTAATTTTTTTACTTCTTCATTAGATCTTTGTCTAGCATTTCTAATACTAACCTTACAATTTTCTGTTTCCAATTTTACTTGTTTTACTAGTTCTTTACGTCTTTCTTCAGTAAGTGCAGGAACGTTTATAATAATTAGATCTCCATTATTCATTGGATTTAATCCTAAATTTGCTTCTACAATTGCTTTCTCAATATCTCCAATTATACTTTTATCAAATGGTTGTATAGAAATAGTTTGAGAATCTGGAGTATTTATATTTGCCATCTGAGTAAGTGGAGTTATTGCTCCATAATAATCAACTTTTACAGCTGATAACATTTGAGGGGAAGCTTTTCCAGCTCTAATTTTTGAAAGAACACTCTCTAATCTAGAAATAGATTCTTTCATTTGCTCTTCAGCAAGATCTAAAATTAATTCAATCTCTTCAGTCATAATATTAAAATTTTACAAGTGTTCCAATATTTTCACCATTACAAATCTTTTGCAGATTTCCTTCTGTGTTCATATTAAATACTTTTATGGGTAAATTGTTTTCTTTACATAATGTGAAGGCTGTTAAATCCATCACATTTAACTCTTTCTGAAACACTTCATCAAAAGAGATAGTTTCATACATAGTAGCAGTAGAATCTTTTTCTGGATCAGCAGTGAAAATTCCATCTACTCTAGTTCCTTTCAGTATTACATCCGCCTCAATTTCGATAGCTCTAAGTGTAGCAGCGGTATCTGTAGTAAAATACGGATTTCCTGTACCTCCTCCAAAAATTACAACTCTACCTTTATTTAAATGGCGAGTCGCTTTTCTTCTAATAAAAGGTTCAGCAACTTGCTCCATTCTAATTGCAGTTAAAAGCCTTGTTTGCACTTCTAAAGATTCTAACGCTGATTGAAGAGCCATACCGTTTATTATTGTTGCTAACATACCCATATAGTCTCCCTGTACCCTGTCAAAACCAGCTCCCTCCGATTGTATTCCTCTATAAATATTTCCTCCACCAATCACAACTGCAACCTGGATTCCTTGATCTACAATTTGCTTTATTTCTTTTGCATAATCAGAAAGTCTATTGGAATCAATACCATAATTCTGATCTCCCATCAATGCTTCTCCACTTAGTTTAAGAAGTATTCTATTATATTTCATAAGGTGATAAAAAAGTTGCCCAAATATAAGTAATTCTAAAAAAATGTAGAAATATTTTGAAAATAAAAAAACCACCTTAAAAGAGTGGTTTTTAAATATCTATATTTAGCTACGAGTTTACCCTAAAGATACTCTTTTAAAACTACTTACATTAACATCTCCATAGCTGCTAATGTAATCAGCAACACTTTTACTTTCATCCTTAATAAAGTTCTGATCTAACAAACATTGTTCTTGATCTAAAGTAGTGTTGTCAGAAATAAATCTGTCCATTTTACCTGGAACAATCTTATCCCAAATCTGTTCCGGCTTTCCTTCAGATTGTAACTGAGCTTCAATTTCAGATTTTGCTTCTGACATTACTTCATCTGTAAGTTGTGACATTGAAATATACTTAGGAACATTTTTTAATGTTTTCCCTAGTCTTCCTAATTCTATGTTATCTTTTTCAATTACAGCTATTCTTGCTTCAGTTTCATTAGCAACAAATTCATCATCAAAATCTTTATAGGATAAAGTTGTAGCTCCCATTGACGCTACTTGCATTGCTAAATCTTTAGCTAAAACATCCGTATTGTCAACTGAATTATTAAGACCTACTAAAACAGCAATTTTAACTCCATGGGTATAAGAACCTACATAATTTGCCTCCACTCTTTCGAAAGATGAAATATCTAATTTTTCACCAATAACTCCTGTTTGTTCAATTAATTTATCTGCTACAGTAATACCACCAAAATCAGATAACATAAATGAATCTTTATTAGTATGATTTAAAGCAATATCAGCAAACTGACCAGCTAAATTTTTAAAAGAATCATTTTTAGCTACAAAGTCTGTTTCACACGCTAAAACAATTGCAATACCAGCAGTACTGTCTGAATTAATTCTTGTAATAGCTACTCCTTCTGAGGCATTTCTATCTGCTCTTTTAGCCGCAACTTTTTGTCCTTTCTTTCTAAGTACATCAATAGCTGCGTTAAAATCACCATTAGCTTCTACCAATGCTACTTTACAATCCATCATACCTGCGCCCGTTTGTTTTCTTAATGTAGCTACATCAGCTGCTTTAATATCTGCCATTTTCGTTTTTATTATTCTGTTTTTTCTTCTTTTTTCTCTTCAACAACTTTTTCTTCAGCAGCTTTCTTGTCTGCGTTTTGCTTTGCTTTCTCAGCTATCGCTTGATCTCTATCAGCTAATCCTTCTTTTACAGCATCAGTTACCGTTTCCATAATTTTTCTAATTGATTTTGAAGAATCATCATTTGAAGGAATAGGGTAAGTAATTAAATTAGGATTTGAATTAGTATCTACCATAGCAATAGTAGGAATACCAAGTTTCCCAGATTCAGCCACAGCAATATGTTCTTTATTAATATCTACAATGAAGATTGCTGATGGCATTCTATTCATTTTTGCAATACTCCCTAAATTTCTTTCTAACTTTTCTCTAGTTCTAGAAATTTGTAATCTTTCTCTTTTAGATAAAGTCTCTAAAGTTCCATCAACTCCCATTTTATCAATCGTTTCCATTTTTTTGATGGATTTTCTGATGGTAGCAAAATTAGTTAACAACCCTCCAGGCCATCTTTCAGTGATGTAAGGCATGTTAACCGATTTTGCATATTCAGCAACAATATTTTTAGCTTGTTTTTTGGTAGCAACAAATAATATGTTTCTCCCAGATTTTACAATTTGTTTCATTGCAGCAGCAGCTTCATCAAGCATGCTAACCGTTTTGTTTAAATCGATAATATATATTCCATTCCTCTCCATAAATACATAAGGAGTCATTCCTGGATTCCATTTCTTTTTGAGGTGACCAAAATGTACACCTGCTTCTAATAATTCTTTGAAGTTTGTTCTTGACATGTTTACTTTCTTTTTTGGTTTAATCAACTAATTGGTAGAAGTTATTTTTACTTGTCCTATTAGTTTAGATGCTAAACATTGATTAATAATATAATTTTATCTTTTAACCCACTGGAATTTCTTCCTTGCTTTCTTCTGTCCTGGTTTCTTTCTTTCCACCACTCTTGGATCTCTTGTAAGCAATCCTTCTGCCTTTAATGACGGTCTATTTTCAATATCAATTTCGCAAAGAGAACGAGCAATAGCTAATTTGATAGCGTCTGCTTGTCCGTTAATTCCTCCACCATTTACACTTACTTTAATATCAAACTTCCCTTCTTGTTCAACAACTTTAAATGGTTGGTTTAATTTATATTGAAGTGTTTCTAACGGAAAATATTCTTTATAATCTTTTCCATTTACAACAATATTACCTTTACCTTTTGTTACATAAATTCTTGCAACAGACGCTTTTCTTCTTCCTATAGTATGAACTGTTTCCATATTACTTAAGATCGTTTAAGTTAATTAATGTTGGTTTCTGAGCCTCTTGATCGTGATCAGTCCCTGTGTAAATATAAAGATTTTTAAGAATAGCTGCTCCTAATTTGTTCTTAGGAAGCATGCCTCTAACCGCATGTTTTACTAAAGATGTACCATCTTTTTCTAACATTTGAATTGGAGTAATTCTTTTTTGACCACCTGGGTAACCGGTATGGCTAAAGATTTCTCTGTTTTCCATTTTTCTCCCTGTCATGATTGCTTTATCAGCATTTATAACAATAACATAATCACCACAATCTGCATGAGGAGTAAAATTTGTTTTGTATTTCCCTCTTAAAATCATAGCGATTTTAGAAGACATCCTACCTAAAATTTGATTCTCAGCATCTATTATAAACCACTCTTTGTTGGCTATTTCTTTATTAGATGATAATGTTTTATAACTTAATGTATCCACAATATTTATTTTTTATCCTGTTAAAAAGGTCTGCAAAAATACATTTATTTTTTTTCCTGCCTCAAAATTTTAACAATTTATCTTAATTAATTACTTGCATCTCTTTTCCTACCTTAGTAAAGGCATGTATTGCTTTATCTAAATCTGCTTTGGAATGTGCTGAGGAAATCTGAACTCTTATTCTAGCTTTCTCTTTTGGTACAACAGGAAAGAAAAATCCAATAACGTATATTCCTTCATGTAATAGTTGATTAGACATTTCTTGTGATAGTTTTGCATCATACAACATAACAGGAACAATAGGATGTACTCCTTCTTTTATATCAAAACCTGCAGATGTCATTTTTTCTCTGAAATACTGAGTGTTTTCCTCTAATGCATCTCTGAAATGAGTAGAGTCCGAAAGTAAATCAATTACTTTGGAAGCCGCCCCAACGATAGACGGAGCTAAAGAATTAGAAAATAAATATGGACGGGATCTCTGACGGAGCATATCAATAATTTCTTTTCTACCAGAGGTAAAACCTCCCATTGCACCACCAAGTGCTTTTCCTAAAGTAGAAGTAATAATATCTACTCTTCCCATAACTCCACAATGTTCGTGGGTTCCTCTTCCTGTTTTTCCAACAAATCCTGTAGAATGAGAATCATCCACCATTACAAGTGCATCATATTTTTCGGCCAAATCACAGATTTTATCCAATTGTGCCAAATAACCATCCATAGAGAAAACTCCATCCGTTACAATAACTCTATTTCTTTGCACTTGTGAAAGTTTCAATTGATCTTCCAAACTTTCCATATCGTTATTTTTATAACGGTATCTTTTTGCTTTACACAAACGCACTCCGTCAATAATAGAAGCATGATTCAATTCATCAGAAATAATAGCATCTTCTTTAGAAAAAAGAGGTTCAAAAACACCTCCATTAGCATCAAAAGCTGCTGCGTATAAAACAGTGTCCTCTGTTCCCAAAAAATTAGATAATTTTTCCTCTAAAATTTTGTGAATATCCTGCGTACCACAAATAAAACGAACGGAAGACATACCATAACCATGTGTATCTAAAGTGTCTTTTGCAGCCTGAATTACTTCTGGGTGAGAAGACAAACCAAGATAATTGTTTGCACAAAAATTAAGAACCTCTTCTCCAGTACTTACTCGGATAAGAGATCCTTGAGGATTCATAATTATTCTTTCTCTTTTATACAAACCCTCATCTTTAATATTTGAAAGTTCTTCTTGTAATTGAGATTGTAATTTTCCGTACATAGTTTTATTTTATTTTTGGAAACAAAAGTACGCAATTAAAAAAAGGAGGTGAAAATACTCCTGAAATCATACTTAGATGTCAATTATTTACTCAACTTTAGTAAAAGATGATTCATTAAAAACAATTTTGCTTTCTGGAAAATCTGAAGCTATCAATTTTTTAATTTCAATTAAAACGTTTTTATCCTTATCAATAATAGGAATTCCTTCTCCAATTTGTTTAATTGAAATCACATTTCCACTAATAAATTCTCCTTCTTTATTTACATTTACTTCAACTATTGGAGCTATACCATTTACTCCCTTCAAATTAAATCTTTTATAGGTGCAAAAATTACCCAAAGAATAACAAATCAGTCTATCCTTATATATTTCCAATGCTCTTGTAACATGAGGACCATGACCAAAAACTATATCAGCTCCATTATCAATCACTTGATGAGAGAATTTATAAGGATTTCCTCTGTTTTCTCCATAGCAATATTCTATTTCTCTGGTAATATGTGTTCTATCAGAACCTTCACCTCCACCATGAAAACTTACCACTACAACATCACAAAGACAATCTAAAAACTTTACTAATTCATTTGCATACTTTTGGTCTGAAATTTGAATTGTTTTACTATTAGGAGAGAAAGCACAAAAGCCAATCTTTAAGTTATTAATAGTAATTGTATCCCAAGGAATAGATTCTGTACCTGCAAAACAAAAATCCTTTTCATTTAATACATTTACTGTGTTTTCTCTCCCAATCTCACCAAAATCTCCTATATGATTATTTGCTATTGATAAAATATCAAATCCAGCATTTACTAATTGATCAACTAAATACTCTGGCTGTCTAAATGCATAACAAAGTGAGGGGTCTCCACATTTTTTTACTGTACCTCCTGAGTTTAATACTGTCCCCTCTAAATTGCCGAAAGTTACATCTGCACTTTTAAGAATACTATCAACATTCTCAAATAAATTAATGCCTTTAGGTGGCAAATATAATTCCGAAGGATAGTTAGTGCCTAACATCATATCTCCAACTCCTATAAATTTAATTGTGTCGTTTGATTGCCCCGTAATAAATAAAGGAATACCAAAAAAAATCAGTAATATTATTTTAAATATATTCATATGTTATTGCAAAAATTAAAAAAAGGTGGAAAAAGATTCCTTTATATTATATGCTATTTAGTAATTATACTAACCCTTGATCCAACATAGCATCTGCCACTTTTACAAAACCTGCAATATTAGCTCCTTTTACATAATCAACATACTCTCCTTCTGTGCCATATTCAATACAAGAAGAATGAATGTCTTTCATAATATTTTTTAGTTTTGAGTCTACCTCTTCTCTAGTCCAATTCATTCTTAAAGAGTTTTGACTCATCTCCAATCCAGAGGTAGCTACCCCACCAGCATTAGATGCTTTTCCTGGAGCAAATAAGATTTTTGCATTTTGGAATACTTCAATCGCTTCAGGAGTAGATGGCATATTCGCCCCCTCAGAAACGCACATACATCCGTTTGCAATTAAAGTTTTTGCTTCCTCATCATTCAATTCGTTTTGTGTCGCACAAGGAAGTGCAATATCACACTTTATTCCCCATGGTCTTCCTTCATGAAAATCACATCCATATTTCTCGGCATATTCTTTAATTCTTCCTCTTCTTACATTTTTAAGATCCATTACAAATGCCAATTTCTCATCATCAACTCCGTTTGAATCATAAATATATCCTGAAGAATCTGAAAGAGTTACCACCTTAGCTCCTAATTCAGTTGCTTTTTCACAAGCGTATTGTGCTACATTACCTGAACCAGAAATAGAAACTGTTTTTCCATTAAAGGAATCACCTTTCACTTCTAACATGTTTTGTGCAAAATATACATTACCATATCCTGTAGCCTCTGGTCTGATTAAAGAACCTCCCCAACTCATTCCTTTACCAGTTAAAACACCCGTAAATTCATTACGGATTCTTTTGTATTGACCAAACATATATCCAATCTCTCTTCCACCAACTCCTATATCACCTGCGGGAACATCCGTATTTGGACCTATATGTTTACACAATTCCGTCATAAAAGATTGACAAAATTTCATCACTTCATTGTCGGATTTACCTTTTGGGTTAAAATCTGAACCTCCTTTTCCTCCTCCCATTGGGAGTGTAGTTAATGAGTTTTTAAATACTTGCTCAAACCCTAAAAACTTTAATATTGATAAGTTTACTGAAGGGTGAAACCTCAATCCTCCTTTATATGGTCCAATAGCAGAGTTAAATTCTACTCTGTAACCTCTGTTTACCTGAGTGTTTCCTTTGTCATCTAACCAAGGAACTCTAAACATTAATACTCTTTCTGGCTCCACCATTCTTTCCAATAACATTTTGTTATTATACTTTGGGTTTTCTTCTATAAACGGGAGAATTACTTCTGCAACCTCCTCAACCGCTTGCAAAAATTCTGTTTCACCTACATTTTTAGCGGCAACTTCATTCATAAAATCGTGAATTCTCTTTTCCATTCTTTTATATTAATTTATGTTTTAGTTTCAAAATATTTTGGCAAATGTAGAGTATTTTTTTAATAACAAATATTCTTTACATTCGTCTTTTATAAATTTTTCCTGGCAAAGAAACAATCAAATTTTCAAATTCCATTTGTAATAGATGTTTTGCAACCTTAGAACTATCCCAATTTAATTTCTTTTTTAGTTCGTCTACATGTAGTGATTCTGTATTTAAAACATTTATCAATTTTAAGTCCTCATCTGATAAATTAGTAAAAATTGTTTGTTGATCTGATTTTTCTTGAACATCCCAATTTAAGTTTTTTACAATATCTGTTACGCTATCTAAGAGTATTGCCTGATGCGATTTTATAAGATGATTACACCCTTCTGATTGTTTGCTTTTCGGTTTCCCTGGCACTGCAAACACATCTCTGTTGTATGAATTTGCAATATCTGCTGTAATTAAAGATCCTCCCTTTTTAGAACTCTCAACTACAATAGTTGCTTCTGATAGTCCAGCTACAATTCTATTTCTACTAGGGAAATTCTGCCTCTCTGGTTTTGTTTCGCTTATATAATCAGTTAGTAAAGCTCCATTTTCTATTATTTCTTTTGTGTATTTTGCATGCTGAGAAGGATAAACTCTATCTAAACCATGAGCTAAAACTGAAACGGTTTGCATATTATTATTAAGAGCCGCTTTATGCGATGCAATATCAATACCAAAAGCCAGTCCGCTTACAATTACTACATTATATTTTGAAAGTTCACTCACAATATTCTCAGTGAATTCTTTTCCGAATTGTGTGCACTTTCTGGTTCCAACAATTGAAACAAACCTTTGATTATTCCAATTTACACTTCCTTTATAAAATAGATTCACAGGAGCATCCATACAAAGTTTGAGATTGCTGGGGTAATTTTTGTCGGTATAAAACAAATGATTCACATTGTTTTTTTCCATAAATCTTATTTCTTTTTCTGCTCTTTTTAAACTTTCTGGATCATTGATAAGCTCAATTATTTTCTTATTTATATTCGGAATACTTTCTAATGATTTTTTATTTTCTTTGAAAACTAAATTAGCAGATCCGCAATGCGAAATAAGTTTTTTGGCAGTAATATCTCCAACTCCTTTTATTCTTGAAATGGCTATCTTATATATTAAATCACTTTTGTAACTCATTCAAATGTTTATCTTTGTTTTTATTTGAAATGTAAAAATATGAGAAAATATTTATCTATCGTTGTACTTCTAATTTCTTTTTCATCAGCTTTGTCACAAAAAATATCAGGTATCGTAATTGATGAAAATACACGAGAACCATTGATTGGTGTAAATGTAATTTTGAGTAATACAAACGGAACTACAACAAATATTGATGGAAAATTTTCTTTAGAACTAAAAGAAAATGAAAGAACTATTACTTTTAAATATATAGGATATGAAAGCATTGTAAAAAATATTGATGGTAAATCAGAATTTAATATAAAGTTGAAAACTGCTATCCAACAAATTGGTACCGTTGTAATTTCTGCTGGGAAATTTGAACAAAAGATTGAGGAGATAACAGTATCTATGGAGGTAATAAGTCCATCATTAATTGAAAATAAAAACACTACTGATATCCAAACTGCTATGGAACAAGTTCCTGGTGTTAATATTACAGATGGTCAAGCTAATATTAGAGGTGGAAGTGGTTGGAGTTACGGAGCTGGTAGTAGAGTTCTTGTAATGGTAGATGACATGCCTTTAATTTCTGGAGATGCAGGACAGGTACAATGGAAACTTATTGCTACCGAAAACATAAATCAGGTGGAGGTGATCAAAGGAGCTTCTTCAGCACTTTATGGTTCCTCTGCTCTAAATGGAGTGATTAATATCAGAACTGCTTTCCCAAAATTATCTGAAATAGAAAAAAATCCATCTGTAGGTTATACAAAAATTACAACTCATTTTGGTGTTACTGATCATGCAAAAAGAGATGTATTAAATTGGTGGGGAGATAATAGGCAGCAATTCTATGGAACTGAATTTTCCCATTCCAGAAAAATTGATAACTTAGATTTAACAATCGGAGGGAATTATTTTAAGGATGAAGGTTACCGAGAGGGAGAAATAACAGATAGATTAAGATGGAATCTTAATTCCAGATATAAATCTAAACAATATACTGGATTATCATACGGTGTTAATGCAAATTTCTTATATCAAACTACTGGTTCTGCAATAATATGGAATGGTTTAGATCAGGCATATATTCCTTTAAATAACGAAATAACTAATACTAATGGAGATACCTACAATATAGATCCTTTTATACAATATGTCACAGAAAATAACACTCATAATCTCAAGACTAGATACTTAAAAGTAATTAATGATAATAGTACTAATGGACAAGATGATGCGCAAGATAATGAGTCCGAGACTTTCTATTCTGATTATCAATGGCAACACAATTTTAAAGCAATAAATTTAAGAGTAACTACTGGAACAACTAATGAAATAGTACTTGCTAGATCTGATCTTTTTCAAGGAAATAATTACCGACAAAACCATTCATTATATTCACAACTAGATAAGAAATGGAATAAAGTTAATTTGTCTTTAGGTACAAGATATGAATATTTCAAAGTAAGGTCTGAACAAAAATATCTGATAAATGGAGACTCAATTAACGAGTACGCAAGAGCAAAACCAGTCTTTCGTGCTGGATTGAATTATCAAATTGCTGAAGCAACTTATCTAAGAACTTCATGGGGACAAGGGTTTAGGTTCCCGTCAATGGCTGAAATGTTCATATCTACAAACTATTCTGGGATTGAAATTTTCCCAAATCCAGAATTAAAACCAGAAAGTGGATGGAGCTCTGAAATTGCTATAAAACAAGCTTTAAAGATGGACAATTGGATGGGGTATTTTGATGCAGCTGCCTTTATAATGGAATATGATGATATGATGGAATTTAGCTTTGGTCTTTGGGAATTTAATGATGGGAGTTATGGAGTTGGATTTAAGTCAGTAAATGTAGGGGAAACTAGAATAAGTGGTTTAGAACTTAGTTTAAGTGGTCAAGGAAAGTTAAATGAAGATTTAAGTATAAATATTTTGGGAGGATATACTTATATGAACCCTATTCCTTTGGACACAACTGAAGTCTATGCTGAAGTACTAGGGAATATTGTCACATACAGTAACAGTAGCTCTGATCCTTCAATATTAAAATACCGATATAATCACATAGCAAAGTTAGATATGGAATTAATTTATAAAAAATTGTCTCTTGGGTCCAGTTTCAGATACAATGATTTCATGAAAAACATTGATAAGATTTTCGCATCAGAATTCTTTGCAGAAGAAATAGTGGGAGGGATTCCTGAAGCTAGAGAGAAATTTAAAAATGGAGATTTTATTGTTGATGTCAGAACCTCTTATCAGTTAAATGATGTCACTAAGATTTCTTTAGTAATAAATAATCTACTTAATAGAGAATATATGAGTCGTCCAGCCAATATGATGCCTCCACGAACTATTGCTCTGCAATGTAATATGAAAATATAATGAGAGTTTTAGGAGTGATACCCTGCAGATATAATTCTAGCCGGTTTCCCGGGAAACCTCTTGCTGAAATTTTAGGAAAAAGCATGGTACAAAGAGTTTATGAGAAATCATCTCTATGCAATAATCTTCATAAAGTTATTGTTGCTACTGATGATGAAAGAATTTCTTTTCATGTGAAATCTTTTGGAGGAAATGTCATGATGACCTCAAAAAACCATGAAAATGGAACTGAAAGATGTGGAGAAGTCTTAAGAAAATCTATCGAAAATTTTGATGTAATTGTAAATATCCAAGGTGACGAACCTTTTATTGAACCTTCTCAAATTAGTCAGCTTATCTCTTTGTTTGATGATATAAATGTGCAAATTGCAACTTTATCAAAGAAAATAGAAGATTACACCACTCTTACAGATATAAATAAAGTAAAAGTATTTTTTGATAAAGAAAATAATGCGAATTCATTTGTTAGAAATCATGAAATAACGGAAGAAGAATTTCATAAAAAAAATTTCTATAAACATATTGGAATCTACGCTTTTCGAGCAGATATCTTAGAAAAAATAACTAAACTCTCTCCAAGTAAAAGTGAGCAAGATCTAAATCTGGAACAACTCAGGTGGTTGGATAATAAATTAAAAATTAAGGTAGGAATTACTGAATTTGAATCTCAATCGGTAGATACTACTGAAGATATTGAAAAGATTGTAGAGTTTCATTCAAAAAATGCATAGTTTAGCCAAGATGAAAAAAACAATTGACATATATATTTCTGAATTACTTTTTTTACACGATTGTGTAATTATTCCAGAATTTGGTGGGTTTGTTGGGAACAATCAATCTGCTGTTTTAAATAAAAATACAAATACTATTTATCCTCCATCAAAGGAGATTTTATTTAATAAAAATCTGAAAAAAAATGATGGATTATTAATAAATCATATTTCAAATTCTGAAATAATATCTAATGAAAATGCAAAAGAATTAGTTTCAGATTATGTAAAAAACATTAATGAAAAAATTCAGAAAATAAGAACTTTTAGAATAGATAAAGTTGGATTAATTTCTGCAGACTTAACTGGAAATATCTTGTTTTTACAAGATTCGTTTACTAATTATAACCCAAACTCTTTCGGTCTTTCTTCTCAAAGTACTAAAAAAGTAGATAAGATTGAGAAAAAAGTTGAAGAAATAATAAAACCAATTTCTACAAAAACTGGAAGAAAAAAAGTATGGAGAGCTGCTGCAATTTTACTTCCAATTATTGGATTATCATTTATTAGTATTACACAAGAAGACAAAATTAATGAGATTTATTCTCAAATGGCCAATTTAAATCCGTTTTCATCTTTTGAAAATCCCAAAATAATATCTCCTAAACAAGAAGTAGAAGAAATGAAAGAAACTACTACTATTGAAGTGAATCCAATAGAAACAAAACAACCTAAGGAGAAAAAAGAAGAAATAATAGAAATGAACTTTTCAGTTATTGCTGGTTCTTTTCGTTCAGAAAAGAACGCAATCAGATTAGTAAATCAGCTACAAGAACAAAACTACAATGCTGAGATTATCGGAACAAATAGAAATGGATTAATTCGTGTTTGTTATGAAAATTTTGACACAAAAGAGAAAGCTACTTCAATGTTACAGGACCTAAAGTCAGAAGGTAAATCTAGCTGGATTTTATCTTTATAAATATGCAACTAAAAACTCCTTCACAATCTAGATCAACTCAAACAGAAATTGTTTTGCCAAACGATACAAATAATCTGAAGAACTTAATGGGAGGACGATTGTTACATTGGATGGATATAGTGGCGGCTATCTCAGCACAAAGACATTCGGGGAGAAGTTGCGTTACAGCTTCTGTAAATAATGTTTCTTTCGGACATCCAATTCCTCAAGCAAGTATAGTAACTCTAGAAGCAAATGTTTCTCGTTCTTTTTCTTCATCAATGGAAGTAATAATTGACGTTTGGATAGAAGATATGCAAAATGGAAAAAAAACAAAATGTAATGAAGCAATTTATACTTTTGTAGCGGTCGATAATACAAACAAACCTACTTCTGTTCCTGCAATTAATCCAGAAACTGATTTAGAAAAAGAAAGATTTGATGCCGCACTTAGAAGAAGACAGCTTTCGTTAATACTTGCGGGGAAAATGAAAGCAGAAGAAGCTACGGAGCTAAAAGCTTTATTCAATAAATAAATCCGTATCAATTAAATTCATGCAATTAAAATGTCCTTCTGGGCATTTACTTTTCCCGTATCTATGACATGGACGACAACTTAAATTTTCCACTTGTATAATTTTATTTTCAGGATTAGGTAGATAAGGAGTAAATCCTAAATCAGGATGGGTTCCACCAAATACTGAGTAAATCTTCATCTGAAAAGCAGCAGCTATATGCATAAATCCAGTATCATGTGTAATTAAGTATTTAGCATGTTTCATAATATGTGCTGACTGATTAATACTATACTTTCCGCATAAATTAATTACTTTTCTTCCAACTTCATTTTCTATTTCTTCTGCACGATTATAATCATCTTCTCCTCCTATTAAAACAATGGTTTTATTAATTTTTTTACAGATTTCTATAATCTTTGTTGTAGGTAATATTTTGGTAAAATGATTTCCTCCAATTGCAAAGCAGATATAATCCTTTACTGAAATGTCAACTTCATCTTTCTTTGAAAGAAAAAAATCTAACCCTTTACCATCATTTTTTACTCCTAGATGTGAAATTGTATCTAAGAATCTATCAACAGTGTGCGTTTTTGGCATCCTGTTTATTCCAAAATTAGTTAGTAAAAACTTTTGGAAATTTAGTTTTTTATAACTTCTACTTTTTACTCTAATCCTCTTTAGTTGAGATGATCTGATATTATTATGCAAATCAATAATCCAATCATAATTCTCGTTTTTTAACTCCGAAACAACTTCTTTTATATCAGTATCTATACTATAAACTTTATCAATATTTGGGTTGTATTCTATCAAACATTTATACACGTTTTTAGTGATAAAATGTACCTCAGCATTTAGTTGATTTTTCAGAATCCGAACAACCGGAGAAGTGAGAACAATATCTCCAATTGAACTAAAACGAACTACTAATATTTTTAATGGCTTTTGCACGACTGTAAAACTAATTATTTTATTCTAATATTGCAGTATGAAGTTTATTGATACGCACACACATCTTTATTTGGAACAATTTTCGGAAGATATTGATACTGTAATTTCGGATTCTATTAGTAGTGGAATAGATAAATTATTTTTACCAAACATAAGCTCAGAAACAACAAAAGATATGATGGATTTATGTAAAAAATATCCAAAAACTTGCTATGCCATGATGGGTTTACACCCTTGTGATGTGAAATCTGAAAGTATGGAGAAGGAATTATTACATGTAGAAGAACTTTTAAATAAAAAAAAATTTATTGCAGTTGGTGAAATAGGGATCGACTTATATTGGGATAAATCTACTCTGCCTTTGCAAAAGGAATCTTTTATTTTTCAGCTAAATTTAGCAAAAAAACATAAATTACCTATTGTTATTCATACTCGAGATTCATTTAATGAGGCAATTGAAATTGTAGAAAGTTTGAATGATAAAAATTTAAGTGGTGTATTTCATTGTTTTACCGGAAGTGTGGAAGATGCAAAAAAAATAACTGACTTAGGTAATTTTTATTTGGGCATAGGTGGTGTTTTAACTTTCAAGAATTCTGGATTAGATAAAACAATGAAAGAAATAGATATTCAACATTTACTTTTAGAAACTGATTCCCCATATCTTGCTCCAACTCCTCATAGAGGGAAAAGAAATGAAAGTAAGTATATTATTAATATTGCTGAAAAACTTTCTGAAATTCATGAAATCAGTATAGAAGATGTAGCAGATACAACAACTAATAATGCTTTAAAATTATTTAAGATATAATGAAAAATATTTTACTTATTTATACGGGGGGAACTATTGGAATGCAAAAAGAAGGAAAAGATTCTCTAGTTCCTTTTAATTTTGATTCTATATTAAATGCTTTTCCGGAACTAAAAGAATGTGATGCTAATGTAGAACATGTTTCAACTAAAAATGCTATTGACTCATCTGATATGAATACAGAAAATTGGGTTGAAATCTCTAAGATAATTGAAAAACAGTATAATCAATATGATAGTTTTGTAATTCTTCATGGAACAGATACTATGGCGTATACCGCTTCTGCTCTTTCGTTTATGTTGGAAGGATTAAACAAAGGGGTTATCCTTACAGGAAGTCAAATTCCAATTGGAGCCAGAAGAACAGACGCAAAGGAAAATTTAATTACTGCAATAGAAATTGCAGCTTCAGATAAAATATCAGAGGTTTGTATTTATTTTGAGGATAAACTTTTTAGAGGAAATAGAACGGTGAAAGTAAATTCAGAGAATTTTGAAGCCTTTGAATCTCCTCATTTACCCGCACTTGCTCAGGTTGGTATTAATATAAAATACAATACCTCTTTATTAAGAAATAAAGATACGAAACAACTGTCTGTTTCTGAAAATATGAATACTGATATAAGCGTATTGAAATTATTTCCTGGAATCTCAGAAAAAATAGTAAAATCAATTATAGAGAACTCTGAAACAACAGTGATGGAAAGTTTTGGATCTGGGAATTCAACTTCCAACAAAAAATTTATTTCTATTTTGAAAGAAGCGATTGAGAATGGAAAAATAATCGTGAATTGCAGTCAATGCTTGAGAGGGAGTGTACAACAAGGAAAATATGAAAATAGCTCGGAACTAAAGAGAATAGGAGTAATAAGTGCAAAGGATATGACTACTGAAACGGCTATTACAAAACTAATGTACTTAAGGGGTAAGGGATTGAAAAATGATGAAATAAAAACTCAATTTAAACTTTCTTTGAGAGGAGAAATTACAGTGTAATTTATTAGATTTGCCAGAATTTTGGTGAGGTGGCCGAGTGGCTTAAGGCGCACGCTTGGAAAGCGTGTAAACGGGAAACTGTTTCGGGGGTTCGAATCCCTTCCTCACCGCAAACAGTCAGGACTGTATTCTAGTGATATGAAATTCTCTTTCTGAAATAATTACATTTAACTAACTCCCTTAGTTATTATTTATAATTGGAGTAAGTTTATTTCTTATTTGATTATATTCTTCTTCACTTAACATATCTATCTCAAATAAGTCTTTGCTCTCCTTTAATTTTCTAATCGCCTCTGGTCTTGTTAACGAAGGATTCGGATTAATAACCTCTCCAATATTAAACGCTTCTTCTAAATCTATAATAGTTATTCTAGGATAACCTAATATCGAAGAAACTATTCCGTCTTTTACTGGTTTTACAAATAAAACAATATATAAGGGAGTTTCTTTTTTGTTTTTTAAAGGATTATATCCAGTATACTTTTTGTGTTTAACATAAATAGAATGAACAACTACCTTATTACCTGATTGACTATATGGAAGATGTTTGTATTTCTCTATATCTCTATTTTGAATATCTCCATTGTATATAGATTGAAAAACATCGCCAGCTTCATATGTTCTATCAAACATTTTCCAGTTTGGACCTTCCATAAATGCATTCCCAATCTCTAAGGTGTCTCCAATTTTTATTTGAACATCGTCTTTTGTAAGATAAGAATCAAATTTCGTGTTGTTTTTGTATTGTTGTGCAAATTCTATATCATTAGCTTGATCATATGTTATACTTCCAGCAGAAGTACTAGAAGAAAATATTGCTGGTATTTTTATCTGTGATTTAGTGAATAATGGAGCACATAGTAATAGTATTAGTAACTTTTTCATAGTATTTATTTTAATATTTGATTTGTATGTTCTTTTGTGTTTACTTTTGAAATAATATCTTCTATTATTCCATTTTCATCAATCACAAAAGTAGTTCTATGTATTCCATCATATTCTCTTCCCATAAATTTTTTGGGACCCCATACTCCATAATCGTTTATTACTACTTTGCTTTCATCCGAAATAAGTGGAAAAGGCAAATCATGTTTTTTAATAAATTTTACATGTCTTTCTGGGCTATCAGCAGAGCATCCCAATACCACATATCCTTTATCTAAAAGTGCTTGATAATTATCTCTCAAATTGCAAGACTGAACCGTACATCCAGGAGTCATATCTTTTGGATAAAAGTATAATACTACTTTCTTTCCTTTAAATTGTTCTAATGTAATTGAATCTCCATTCTGATCTACAGAATTTATTGATGGAGCTTTGTCTCTAATTTTTAAATGTGTAATCATAGTGTTCCTCTTCTTTCTTGTTCTGCTTCAATTGATTCGAAAAGAGCTTTAAAGTTTCCTTTCCCAAAAGATTGAGCTCCTTTTCTTTGTATAATTTCAAAAAAAAGTGTGGGTCTGTCTGTTAAGGGCTTGGTAAATATTTGTAATAAATAACCTTCATCATCTCTATCTACTAATATACCATGTTTCTTAAGTGTCAAAATTTCTTCATCTATTTCCCCTACTCTATCAAGAACAGTATCATAATAAGTATCCGGTATAGTTAAAAACTCAACTCCTCTTTCTTTCATCACGGAAACTGTTGATACAATATCATCTGTTGCCACTGCAATATGCTGACATCCTGGTCCATCGTAAAAATCCAGATATTCTTCAATCTGAGATTTCTTTTTTCCTTCTGCTGGTTCATTAATTGGAAACTTTACCCTCCCATTTCCATTAGTCATCACCTTACTCATTAAGGCAGTATACTGAGTAGAAATATCTTTATCATCAAAAGTAATAAGGTTAGCAAATCCCATAGTTTCATTATAGAATTTCTCCCAAATATTCATTTCATTCCAACCTACATTTGCCACCATATGGTCAATGTATTTCAATCCAACTGGATCTGGGTTATAATGTGATTCCCATTTCTCAAAACCTGGCATAAAAGTTCCATTATAGTTTTTACGCTCAACAAAAACATGAACAGTATCTCCATAAATTTTAATCCCTGATGTTGCCACCTCACCATCATTATCCTTCTCTGTTTTTGGTTCAAAGTAAGATTCAGCTCCTCTAGTTGTTGTTTCTTCCCAAGCCTTTTTTGCATCATCCACCCAAAGAGCAATAACCTTTACCCCGTCACCATGTTTTTTGATATGATCAAAAATCTCATTATTATCTCCTGGCATAGGTGTAGTAAATACAATTCGGATTTTATCCTGAACCACAACATAAGAAGTTCTATCCGTAACACCAGTTTCCAACCCAGCATATGCTAAAGATTGAAAACCTAAAGCAGTTTTATAAAAGTGAGCCGCTTGTTTAGCATTTCCCACATAATACTCAACATAATCTGTCCCTAGTAAAGGTAAAAAATCCTGTGCATCTGGGAATATTTTATCCAAGGAATAAGTCGTATTGTTTATTTTTGTTAAGTCTTCTCTCATCTTTTAATATTTATTTTTCAAGCCATGATTGATGGTACTTCCCATCCGATAAATCAATTGCTGCTTTAGTTAATTTTAATGGTGCAAAAGTATCTACCATTACTGCCAATTCATCCGTCTTTGTTTCTCCTATACTTCTTTCCATTGCTCCTGGATGTGGTCCGTGAGGAATTCCCGCAGGATGTAAAGAGATAAATCCTTCTTCTACATGGTTTCTACTCATAAAATCTCCATCTACATAATAAAGAACTTCATCTGAATCAATATTAGAATGATTGTATGGAGCGGGAATTGACTCAGGATGATAATCATACATTCTTGGGCAAAAAGAACAAATTACAAATCTATCTGTTTCAAAAGTTTGATGCACAGGAGGTGGTTGATGAACTCTTCCAGTGATAGGTTCAAAATCATGAATAGAAAATGCGTAAGGGAAGTTGTATCCATCCCAACCTACCACATCAAAAGGATGGGATGCGTAAGTATATTCATGAATCATTTGTTCCTTTTTTATTTTAATAATAAAATCTCCTTGCTCGTCATGTGTTTCTAATTCTTCTGGAATTCTTAAATCTCTTTCACAATATGGAGAGTGTTCTAACAATTGTCCAAAATAATTTCTGTATCTTTTTGGTGTGTAAACTGGGGTATATGATTCTACAATAAATAATCTGTTTTCTGAACTATTAAATTTCATGGTATAAATCATTCCTCTTGGAATCACCAAATAATCACCTTCCTTAAAATCTATATTCCCTACAAATGACCTTAAAGTTCCTGTCCCTTTATGAACAAATATAACTTCATCTCCATCGGTATTTTTATAAAAATAATCTTCTTCCAAATTAGTTGGAGCCGAAAGTAGAATATTCACGTCATTATTCAATAGTATGGAGATTCTACTTTCTAAATGATCTGCAACTTTTGGAGCTTCAAATCCTTTTAGTAAATATGATTTTAGATTTTTATTCACTGCAATTTCTGGAGAAACCGAATAGCCCTTTTTAATTTCTTTTACCTGTGTAGGTCGGTGCAAATGATATAATAATGATGACATTCCATCAAAACCAATTGTACCGAAAAGTTCTTCATAATGAATATTACCATCCTTTTTTCTAAAGCTGGTATGCCTTTTGTGTGGTATTTTACCTAATTTATGATATCTTGGCATTTTGCAATTTGTTTTGTGCAAATATAAGATATAAAAGAGAATTTATATTATACACTAAAATATTAATTGATATTTTTGCAAACTAATGAAACTAATCACCTACAAAATACAGAATTCTGAGAGTCATCAGATTGGAGTTGTAGAAGATAATCTTATTTATAATCTAAATAATTACTTTGGAGATATTTCATTAGTATATATGTTTCAAGTTGAAAACTATCAAGATCAGATTGCGTTACATATTTGCAATGATGATTGTGTAAAGCATGATTTTAAAGATATTAATCTTCTGCCTCCTATACCTAATCCTACTTCTTTCCGAGACGCATATGCTTTTCGTCAGCATGTAGAAACATCTAGAAAAAACAGAGGACTTAATATGATCTCAGAGTTTGATCAATTCCCTGTGTTTTATTTTTCTAATCATAATACAATGTTTGCAGATGGAGAAGAAATAAAACTTATGCCAGATCATTTTGAACAATTAGATTTCGAATTAGAATTCGCTATTGTTATTGGGAAAGGAGGGCGGAATATTTTATCAAAAGATGCTGATCAACACATTGCAGGATTTTGTATCTTAAATGATTTAAGCTGTAGAAGATTACAAATGGAAGAAATGAGGCTCAGTTTAGGCCCTGCAAAAGGGAAAGATTTTGCAAATGTATTAGGGCCTTACTTAGTAACTCCTGATGAATTATTCTCTAAGATTATAGATACACCTTGTGGAAATAAATACGATTTAAACATGAAGTGCTTTGTAAATGGAGAGTTAGTATCTGAAGGAAATGCAAAAGACATGAATTGGACCTTTGCTGAAATAATTGAAAGAGCATCTTATGGAGTAGAACTTTTCCCTGGAGATGTAATTGGATCGGGAACAGTAGGAACAGGATGTTTATTAGAAATAAATGGAAGCGGAAAAAGAGAAAATTTGGATTATAGAGAGAGGTGGATAGAAGAAGGAGATCAAATTGAAATGCAAATTGAAGGACTGGGTAAAATCAGTAATAAAATAGTAAAATCAGAAAGTAATCATTCCATACTAAAACTTAAAAAATGATTAAAACAATAGATGTAAAATCGGGAGAAACTGATGGATTATACCAATATTTATCAGCAGCTGTTACACCAAGACCTATTGCTTTTGTAAGTACAATTGATGCAAATGGAAATAAGAATTTAAGTCCATTCTCTTTCTTTAATGTATTTTCAATAAATCCACCTATTTTGATTTTTTCTCCTGTAAGAAGAGTAAGAAACAACACTTCAAAACATACTTTAGACAATGTTCATCAAATAAAAGAATGTGTTATCTCCTTAGTAACAGAAGAAATTGGACAACAAGTGTCTCTATCCTCTTGTGATTTTGATACCGAAACAAACGAATTTGAAAAAGCAGGTTTTACTGAGGTGAAATCAGATCTAATTACACCATCAAGAATTAAAGAATCTCCAATTAATTTTGAATGTAAGGTAACTGATATTATTACTTTAGGAGACGAAGGAGGGGCGGGGAGCTTAGTGCTTTGTGAAGTTCTGAAAATGCATATTGAAGAAGATATCTTAGATGATAATAATGCAATTGATCCTTTAAAACTAAATATAGTAAGTAGATTGGGATCAGATTGGTACGGTAAAACCACTAAAGAATCACTTTATAAAATTACAAAACCTATTTCTAGGTTGGGAATGGGAATAGATAAACTTCCTGAAGAAATTAGAAATTCTGAAATCTTAACTGGAAATGAACTAGCTATTTTAGCCTCTGCAGAAAGTATTCCTGCAAAAACTGTATCTGAAAATAGTTTTACTGTATCTGAAAAGCATGAAAAAGCAAAACAACTTCTTTTGGAAGGAAATTCAGAGGAAGCTTGGCAAATTCTACTTTAAAATGATTAAAGAATTTGTAAAAAATATTCTTTTTAATCTTAAAAAAAATAAATCTACTTTTTCCCCAGTTTTTATTATAGGTTGTGGCAGATCAGGGACAACAATTTTAGGAAATACTTTATCTAATCACCCTAAAATTAAATATTTAAATGAAAGACGAGATTTGTGGAACAAAGCTTATCCGGAATTTAATATTTGGAATAAAAATACTCAAAATCCAAAACTTTATGCAGATAAAAAAGATGTAATCTCAAAAAAAAATAATTTATTACATCACCTCTTCTTTAGAGAACAAGTTTTAGGAAACTCAATAATACTTTTAGAAAAACTTCCAATCAATAATTTTAGATTAGAATTTCTGAACGCATCATTTCCAGATGCGAAATATATTTATTTAACTAGGAATGGATTAGAAGTAAGTAAATCAATTGAAAAAAGAATACAAAAACGAAATTGGTTTGGAGGAGAGAAATATGAGCTTTTAAAGAAATATTCTTCAGATAATAACATTCTTTTTAAAACAAAAATTAACAGTGATAAGGAAAAGGGAATGTGGGAATGGAAACTTTCCATAGAAGAAAGTAATCGATTCTTTAGAAAAGAAAATAAAGGTAATTTTATACACCTTTCTTACCAAGATTTTATTGATTCACCATCTAAAAAAATTAAAGATATTCTTGATTTTTTAAAATTAGATTATACAGAAAATTGGATAAATAAAATATCGGAAAATATTAAAAGAAAGAACCCAGAAACAAAAAAAACAGAAGATAAAAGTTTATATTTAATTGGAGGAGATATTTTAAATAAAACAATAGATAATAGTTATACTCCATATTAGTATATTAGCAACCTAATCAAAAACAAAAATTATGTCATTCGAATTACCAAAATTACCTTACGCCTATGATGCATTAGAGCCACATATTGACGCTAGAACCATGGAAATTCATCATAGCAAACATCATAACGGATATACCGATAATCTAAATAATGCAATTGCAGGAACAGATTTAGAAGGAAAGTCTATTGAAGAAATCTGCGCTAATCCAGGATTGAGTGGTGGAGCAAGAAATAATGGTGGGGGATATTTTAACCATTGTTTATTCTGGAGTATCATGAGTCCAAATGGTGGTGGAGAGCCATCTGGATCAATTGCAGAAGCAATTAATGATTCTTTTGGTTCATTTGAGGAATTTAAAACTATTTTTTCATCAGCAGCCGGAACAAGATTTGGATCTGGATGGGCTTGGCTTGGAGTAAATAATGGGAAACTAAAAGTATCCTCAACTGCAAATCAGGATAACCCTTTAATGGACGACCAATGTGGATGTACTCCAATACTCTGTTTAGATGTTTGGGAACATGCTTACTACTTAAATTATCAGAACAGAAGACCAGATTATATAAATGCATTTTTTAATGTTATAAACTGGGAAGAAGTAAACAAGAGATTTCAATCTGCAATAAGCTAAAACTAAAATATATTTTTTATACATTTGCGAGACTAAATTTTAAAAATTAAACTAAAATGAAAAAAGGATTTATACTTATCACTATTGTACTTACAGGATCTTTTTCTGCATATGCACAAACTAGCTCTGAGGCAGGAGATAATTTTCATCAAATAATTAAACAAAAATTTATGGAGGGTGGTCCTGAATTTATGGGAATTGTTCTTCTTTGTTTGATTCTTGGGTTAGCTCTTGCTATTGAAAGAATTATATATTTAAATATGGCTACTACTAACTCTAAAAAATTACTAAATAAAGTAAATGATGCTTTAAAAAGTGGTGGAGTTAATGCTGCTAAAGAAGTTTGCAGAAATACAAGAGGACCTGTTGCTTCTATATTTTATCAAGGATTAGACAGATCTGATGAAGGATTAGAACAAGTTGAAAAATCAATTGTTGCATATGGTGGAGTTCAAATGGGGCTTTTAGAAAAAGGTCTGTCTTGGATTTCTTTATTTATTGCCTTAGCTCCAATGCTAGGTTTTATGGGGACAGTGATTGGTATGATTGGAGCATTTGATGCTATCGAAGCTGCTGGTGATATTTCTCCTTCACTTGTTGCAGGAGGAATTAAAGTTGCTCTTTTAACAACAGTATTCGGTCTTATTGTCGCTATGATTCTTCAAGTCTTCTATAACTACTTAATCTCTAAGGTAGATTCAATTGTAAATGATATGGAAGACGCTTCTATTAAATTAGTTGATATCCTTGTAAATAATAAATAATTATGGGAGAATTTATTGAAAATAATTTAGATGTTTTTTATTGGCTAACAATAGTTATGCTATCTATTGCAGCTATTGTAATTATTGTTTTTTCTGTAATACAAATGGTAAACAATAAAAAAGCAGCTACCAAGACACTTCTTACTGTAGGAGGATTATTGTTAGTATTAGGACTTTCATATTATGTATTGTCTTCTGATGAAGTATTATCATCATATCAGAAATATGGTATTGATAATATTACCTCAAAAATAGTTGGAATGGGAATCTGGTCTTTTTATATTCTTTCAAGTATAGCGGTTGGATCAATTATTATCTCTGAAATTTCTAATAAATTTAGTAGGTAAAATATGGCAAGTAAAAGAAGGGGATTACCTGAAATAAATGCCGGTTCTATGGCTGATATTGCATTCTTATTGCTTATTTTCTTCTTGGTAACTACAACTATGGATGTAGATTCTGGTATCGCTAGAAAATTACCTCCTATGCCAGAAGAAAATGTAGAGATTCCTGAAATTCATAAAAGGAACATTTTCGTAGTTCTAATTAATAAAAACAATAAGATTTTAGCTGGGATTGGTTCTCCAACAAATGTAATAGAAATTAATGGAGATGGTTCCATTTCTTCTTTAAAAGATGATGTAAAAACTTTTATAACTAATAATGGGGGGAAGCCAAATTCTTCAGACAGTCCAGATAAAGCAGTAGTGTCATTACAAAATCAAGAAGGAACTTCTTACAAAACATATATTCAAGTGCAAAACGAACTAACAAAAGCGTATAACGAGTTAAGAAACGAAAAATCTAATGTAGATTACGGAAAAGATTTTAATAGACTTAATAATGAAGAGCAAAAAAAGATAAAGGATTTTTATCCTATGAAAGTTTCAGAAGCAGAAACAAAAGCAAACTAATAAAACAATGAGTAAATTCAAAAAAGGAGGAGGAAAAGGGATGCCAGCAATATCAACTGCATCCTTACCTGATATTGTGTTTATGTTACTTTTCTTCTTTATGGTTACAACAGTTATGAGAGAAACAACATTAAAAGTTACAGTAACTCCACCTGAAGCAACTGAGGTAAAAAAAATGGAAAAGAAATCGTTGGTTTCGTATATTTATATTGGTTCTCCAACAAAAAGTCAGCAATCACAAATGAATTTATCTACAAAAGCTCTAGTTCAGTTAAATGATGTTATTTACAAAAGAGAAGAAATAATTGCTAATAGTGAGATACGAAAATTTATTGATTCCGAAAGAAGACAGAAAGATGAATCTGAAATTCCGTATATGACTACCTCAATTAAAGCAGATCAAAACGTAACAATGGGAATTGTAACGGATGTAAAAACTGAACTCCGGAAAGCTGACGCTCTTAAAATTAACTATTCTACCAAAAAAGCAAAAGACGCTAATTAAGCTATTTCTTTACTATTTATCTGTTTATACAAGTAGATAAAAAACAAAACTATTATCAGGAAAATTGTTGCTTGTATCATGCTAATTTCAGTTCTTTCTAACTGAGAAATATCCATATCTATTCTTTCAGTAAAAGGAAGATACATTAATAAAATAGCTAATGCATTATTTATAAAATGTGCTATTACCGACATCCATAAATTACCAGAATAATAAAATAAATACCCAAGTACCATTCCTAAAAAGAATCTTGGTAAAAATCCGAAAAACTGCATATGTATTGCTGAAAAAATAAAAGATGTTATTAATATTGCAATATGAGGGTTTCTTAAAATATTTTTTAATTTCTTTTGTATTACTCTTCTAAAAAACATTTCTTCTCCAATTGCAGGAATAATTGCAATTAAGAATAAATTGAATAGTAGATCTCCAATGTTATCCATTTTTAGAAATGCCATTGTTGCTTCCTCAGCAGAATCTTCCATTTGCTTCATCCCCTCAATCACTTTTGGGATGTAATCAGTAATAAAATTTATAAAATCTAAATTCAATTGCATACAATAAGCTACCAATGGTTGAGAAAATAAAATAATCATCAGTATAATTAAGATATTTTGTCGTTTAAATTTTGAATTAAATCCTAATCCTTTTAGATATTGATCATTTTCAAAATAACTAAACAATAAAGGAGGAATAATAAATATGAAAACAGAAGAAATAAGCTGCGTAATCTTTAACTGATTAATATTTTCTTGATTAAATTTTAATTCCCCTGCATCTGCAAAAATAATACCGATAGATAAAATACCTATTAATGAAGAAATAAAAACAATCATCACAAACAAAAATAGTTTTGTAGATTCTGATTTATTACTAAAGATTCCTTTCAGGTTCATATGTTTAATTATTTTTGTGGAAATATGTCAGTAAAAATAGGAAATATAGATTTAGGAGACTTCCCTCTTTTGCTTGCTCCAATGGAGGACGTTAGTGACCCCCCATTTCGTGCACTTTGCAAGAAACATGGGGCCGATTTAATGTTTACCGAATTCATTTCTTCTGAAGGGCTTATTAGAGATGCGAAAAAAAGCACTCAAAAACTTGATATTTACGATTTTGAAAGACCAATTGGAATACAAATTTTTGGAAATAATATAGAAAGTATGATGGAAGCAACAAAGATTTGTGAATCAGCAAATCCTGAAATTATTGATATTAATTATGGATGTCCTGTAAAAAAAGTAGCAAATAAAGGTGCTGGAGCAGGAATACTAAGAGATATTCCTAAAATGGTAGAAATGACTAAACAAATTGTAAAATCTACCAACATTCCTGTTACGGTTAAAACCCGACTAGGTTGGGATGAAAATACAAAATACATAGTTGAAGTTGCAGAACGATTACAAGATGTAGGTATACAAGCCATTTCTATACATGGAAGAACAAGAAAACAAATGTATAAAGGAGAAGCGGACTGGACCTTAATAAAACAGGTGAAAGAGAATCCTAGGATGAATATCCCAGTTTTCGGAAATGGAGATATTGACTCACCAGAAAAGGCAACTTTGATGAGAGATGAATTTGGCTTAGATGGATCTATGATTGGTAGAGGATCTATTGGAAATCCTTGGATTTTTAATGAAATAAAACACTTCCTAAAAACAGGAGAACATTTAGCAAGACCTATCATGAAAGAAAGAGTAGAAGCTTGCAAACAACACCTAAAACATTCTATAGAATGGAAAGGAGATGTTTTAGGAATATCAGAAATGAAACGACACTACACCAATTATTTTAAAGGGATTAACGACTTTAAATCCTACAGAATAAAAATGGTAACTTCCGAATCGGAAACAGAAATACAAGAAATACTAGATGAAGTAGCCTTGAAGTTTGAGGGATATGAGTTTTAATTTATTTTGTAAACCTAACTCCATTAGGAGAAACTACCTCAATTACTTGTCAGTTTCTGTCAATTAAACTTTTTTCAAAAATCTATTAGTCAAAACTTTTGCTGGATAAAAAGACGCAATTAATCCAATAACAATTACTGTTATTTCTACTATTAATACATCTTTAATATTTAACTCTACAGGATAAGCGTTTACAACAAAATTTCCTTCCATTGCAATAAATCCGAAATGTTGTTGAAGTAAAGAAAAACCAACCCCTATAAACAACCCAATAGCACTCCCTACTAAAACTCCCAGAATTCCTTTTGTAAAAAATATATTTCTAATCTGTTTTTTGGAACTTCCCAAATTCCAAAAAGTTTTAATGTCCTTTTGTTTGTCAATCATCATCATACTTAAGGAACTAATAATATTAAAACTTGCAATTATTAGAATAAAAACCAAAATTAAGTAAACAGCTAATTTCTCTGAATTTAATAATTTATATAAAAATTCATGCTGTTCCAATCTGCTTTTTACAACAAAATCCTCTCCTAAAGTTTGCTCTAATTCTGTTTTTATATGATGCATATTATCAGAATTCTTAATATTTATTTCAGCAGATGAAGCCTCTCCCTCTCTATCTAACATTTTCTGTGATCTATTTAAAGGTATAAGAACATATTGATTATCATACTCCGGCTCAACAGAAAATATTCCTATTGGAGTAAAAGCAGAACTCACTAAATCTGACTTGTCTTTTATATATTTTGAATTTCTGTTTGGAGAGGTTATCGTAAGCTGACTAAACATATTATTTATATCAACAGACAGATTATAAGATACTCCAGAACCTAAAACCATTACATTTTTATCTCTGTAAAGTTTATCAGAAAAATATTCTCCTATTTTTATAATGCTATCTATATTGACTAATTTATGGTAATTTTCATCTACTCCTTTTATTTCAGCTATTTTCTTCTTCCCTTCATGTTCAATTAGCACTTTTTCTTCTAATACAAAAGAATAATCTTCAATATTATTATTTTCTTTTAAATCAGAATCTAAATCTGAAATCTTAAAAGTTTTTCCTACAGATGATGTAATTTTTAGATGTGGATCAAAAGAATTATACTTACTCAAAATCAAATTTTCTAATCCAGCAAAAACAGAAAGCACAACTACCAATGCAGCTGTGCCTATTGCTACTCCAAATAAAGAAATATAGGAAATAATATTTACTACATTTTTACTCTTTGAAGTAAATAAATATCGTTTTGCTATAAAAAATGGAAATTTCATTAAACGATTTATTTTTTCAAAAGCTTTTCAATTTCTTCTGCATATTCTGCAGAATCATCCAAATAAAAAACTAACTCTGGCACAATTCTCAACTGATGACGACAACTGTTCCCTAATAATTTCCGAAATACTTTTTTATTTTCATTAAGTATATTAAGAGCCTCCTTCGGTTTTTCTACAGGGAAAATACTTAAATATGCCTTTGCAACCGATAAATCTGGAGATACTCTTACTCCTGTTACTGTTACTAATATATTCCCTAAAAATTGATGTATTTCTTTCTGAAATATTATTGATAATTCTTTCTGAATTAATTTTGATACTTTCTTTTGTCTTGTAGTTTCCATAGGGCAAAGATAGATATTCTATTTTCTTATCCTTACATTTGCCGAAATGAAAGATTTTTACAGAATATTAAACTATGTAAAACCATATTACAGATATGCATTTCTGAATATGATTTTTAATGTATTTGCTGTATTATTTTCTTTAGTTTCCATAACTATGGTAATTCCTTTTTTAGGATTACTTTTCGGAACAATGGAAACTGATATTGTTAAACCCGAATCCTTTACATTTAGTACATCATCAATTAAAGACCATTTTTATTATGAGATAAATAGCATCATTGAATCGGGAGAAAAAATTGACGCGCTTCTGTTTATTTGTGGGTTAATTCTTATTACCTTTTTCTTCAGAAATTTATTCCGCTATCTTGCTCTTTATTTTCTAACACCAATCCGAAATGGAGTGGTGCATGATTTAAGGTCTAATTTACATGAAAAAGTTATTTCACTTCCTTTAGGTTTTTTTACTGAAAAAAGGAGAGGTGATATTACTTCCAGAATGACAACAGATTTGGTAGAAATTGAGTGGAGCATCATGAGTTCTTTAGAAATGATTTTTAGAGATCCACTACAGATAATTATCTATTTAATTACTTTAATGGTAATAAGTCCTACTTTAACTCTATTTGTAATAATACTATTCCCAATTACTGGATTTTTGATTGCAAAAGTTGGAAAAAGTTTGAAAAAATCTTCCGAAAAAAGTCAAGAAAAAATGGGAGATATACTTTCAGTTTTAGATGAAAATATTGGTGGATTAAGGGTTGTGAAATTATTTAATGCTGAAAAAAATGTTCATCAGAAATTTGATAGAGAAAGTAAAAAGTACCAATCTTTAATGACGTCATTATTAAGAAAAAAAGACTTATCCTCACCCATGAGTGAATTTTTAAGTACTATTGTAATGGTAGTAGTTATGTGGTTTGGAGGGAAGTTAGTATTAGGAGGAAGTTCACATCTTAGTCCGGAAGCATTTATCGGTTATATTTTAATTTTCTCTCAAATTATTCCTCCTGCAAAATCGTTTACCACTGCCTATTACAGACTACAAAAAGGTTCTGCAGCTGCAGCCAGAGTGTATGAATTAATGGATACTAAGAATACAATTATTGACTCTGAAAATCCGAAATTAGTAAGTAAAATAAATACATCTGTAGAATTAAAAAATGTGAATTTTAGGTATGAAAATATAGATGTTTTAAGTAACATAAGTTTTACAATTGAAAAAGGGAAAACAATTGCTCTTGTAGGGAAATCTGGTAGCGGAAAATCAACAATTGCAGACCTTTGTGCTAGATTTTACGATATAAATGAAGGTGAGGTTTGTGTCGATGGTGTCAATATAAAAAGCATTAAACTTTCTGATTTAAGACATCTAATGGGAGTTGTCTCC
>JABHQB010000092.1 GCA_018695965.1 Flavobacteriales bacterium
ATTTAAGAATTATTGACTTATTAGGAAAAGAGGTTTTGCATTCAAGATATGCAGAATCTATTGATGTTTCTTCTTTAAATAATGGACTATATTTATTAGAGATTATATCTTCTGATAAAAGATATTCTCAAAAAATTCAGATTGACAGATAATATAAAACAGAAGCATCTTGAATATATAATTAAAGAATCTTTTTCGTTATGTTCTCGTATATCTTTTAAATAAAATAATCTGTAATTTATGAAGAAAATAGCTGTATCCTTAATTTTAATTTTTAGTAGCTTACTATCCTACTCATCACATTTTATGGGAGGTGAGATTACGTGGCAGTGCATTAAAGGAGGTCCTGATGTTGGTAAATATATTTTTCAAATGAAAGTATATAGAGATTGCAATGGAATTACCTTTTCTCAAACCTCTCAAACACTAACACATCATAATTACCCCTCACTTGGAACTACAACTCCAATATTGTTAAATTTCATTTCCACTACAGATATTTCTCCAACTGGGTCAATTGCTTCGGGTAATACTTGTGTTGATTGTGCTAGTGGTCAACTTGGTGGTGTAGAGGAATATGTATGGAGATCTGACCCAATGATATTAGGAGGAACTCCTCCTGCGGAAGGATGGCATTTTACTTGGGGTAGTTGTTGTAGAAGTAGTAATATTACTAATGGAATGAATGATGAGAGTTGGACTTTAAGAGCTGTAATGTATCCGTATACGGATCCAGCAACTGGAAATGCTCTTCCTGCGGATCCTTGTTATGATTCTTCTCCTAAGTTTGAAGAGCAAGCGAAAACAATTATATGTACAGGATATGAATTTTCGTATTCACACAACGCTTTTGATGACGAGTTAGATGAGATTGTATATTCTTGGGGAGAACCACTTGGAGATGCGTTCGCTTATGATCCTGCTAATCCAAATGCTACCGCTCTTGCTTTTGATCCTCCTTATACAGTAAATTCTCCCATTCCAGGTGCTCCAACCTTGGAATCTTCAACTGGAGAGATCACTTATAATTCTAATACTGCTGGTGTATTTGTAACTTGTATTAAGGTAGAAGCTTTTAAATGTGGTCAGTTAGTAGCAGAAATATACAGAGAGGTTCAAGTACTTTTAATTGATTGTGGATTATATACTCAACCACAAGATGGGTTTAATGACCCTCCAACAATTACAGAAGCATTTACTGATCCTGCAACAGGACTACCTACTTATGAAACGACCGTTTATGCTGGACAGTTAGTACAGTTTAATATTGAAGCAGAAGATTTGGATACTTATGCCGGTGGTCAGTTGCAACAAATTACTTTAGATGCTGATGGTGGTCAGTTTGCTTCTGATTATGTAACTGTAAACAACTGTGCGAATCCCCCTTGCGCTACTTTTAATAATGGTGCTGGAGTTACTCCACCCTTTTCTGCACCTGGTATTGTGTCAGGAGTATTTGAGTGGCAAACAGATTGCTCTCACATGACAGCAGATGTTGGTTGTAACACCACATCCAATATATTTACATTCCTAATTAAAGCTGAAGATGATTTTTGCCCTGCTAATGGAATTTCTATTGCAACAATCAAGATTACTGTTGTACCACCTATCCCAGATTTAAGATGTACTGAAGTTTTACAAAATGGAGATGTAATGCTTACGTGGAAATATGCAAATGGGGCTCCTCCAACTTTAGAACCGTATATGGTATGGCATTCTAATAATCCTAACGGTCCTTTTACTTTGATTGATAGTGTTTTTCATCCAGTAACAACATTTACACATTCTTCTGCTGGAGGAAATGATGCTGCACAATATTATTATCTTTCTACAGAGGAAGGATGTGGGGTTACAGCAGGAGATTTAAATTCGGATACTTTATCTAGTATCTTTATAGATGTAGTTCCAATAAACCAGGGAATTAAAGCTTATTTGGATTGGAATGCAATTCATGATCCTTTATTATATACTTCTTCTACGGATTATGAATTGTTTTTAAAAAATCCGAATACTAATTTTACTAATATATTAACTGCTCCAAGTCAGAATTACACACATGATTTGGAGTTTTGTAATTATTATCCAGAGTTTTATGTGACAATTGATGATGCTAGTGGATGTTCCTCAAAATCAAATATTGGAGTAACTAATTTGCTAGATACAATTACTCCTGTTGCTCCAATAATCACTGATGTTTCGGTAGATGTCAATGGTAAGGCAGTAATTTCTTGGACATCTTCTCAAGGAACAGACTTCTATGCTATTTACAAACAAGATGAGTTTGGAGTTTGGGTAACTATTGATTCTGTATTTGGAGTCAATACTACTACTTATAATGATTTAAACTCTAATGCTACAAATCAATATGAGTTGTTTCAGGTTAGAGCTTTAGATAGTTGTGGAAATGCATCGCAAACTAGCATAGAACATAATTCTATGAACTTAGAATCAGATTTACATGCATGCGATAATACTATAAGTTTGGACTGGAACGACTATATAAATTGGAGTGGAGGTACAGACCATTATGAAATAGTTGTAAATGAATCTACGTGTGGAATTGACCCTAGCCAAACGATAAGATTAGAAGGTGATGTTACAGATTTTGTACTTGATATTATTCACTCATGCACTTATAATATTTATATTTTGGCATATAATTCAGATTCTACTTATGTAGCAATGTCCGATTTAATTATCTTTTATGCAGATTTACCTAAAAAACCAGATTTCAATTATATTACTACTACTACTGTAGATCATGAAGATGGAGCGGTTGATATATCATGTTATATTGATAATACTGCCATTATTACTAAATATGAAATTGATAGATCTGAAAGAGAAACAAATAATTTTCTTAATATAGCTTCTATTCCTTTTCCTAATAGTGGAGACATGATTTATTATCATGACATAGGTGTAGAAACAAAAGATCATTTTTATCAATATCATGTATTTCCTGTAGATACCTGCGGAAGAAGAGTTTCTACTCCTATTGCTCCTCTTTTGGCAATTGACACCTCTGTTTCTCAGACTATTTTGTGTGAAGTAGAAATAAATACAGATTATGGAAATATTTTATTCGAAGAACAGTACACGAATACAATTTGGTTTAATAATTATATTGATTGGTTAGGAGGTGTATCTCAGTACAACATATATCGTTCCGTAAATAGAGATCCATATATATTAATTCCTTTACATACCTTTTATCCTGGAGATTCTTTAATTTATGTAGATTTAGTCACTAAATTTGTGGATGGAAATGGCAGGTTCTGTTATTATATTGAAGCTGTTGAAGGAAATGGAAATGATTTAGGTTTTACGGAAAGAAGTTTATCGAATATAGCTTGCGTCTCTCAAACTCCAAAACTATTTGTTCCAAATATATTTACCCCTAATGATGATGAACATAATGAACTATTTAGACCTGTAACCGCATTTGTTTCGGAAGAAGGATATTCTTTTACGATTTATAGTAGGGGTGGAGAAAAGGTTTTTACTACAAATAACCCTACAAAAGGTTGGGATGGTAAATGTAAAGGAAAAGATGCTCAAATAGGTAATTATGTTTACCATGTAGAATACATAAATGGAGTAGGAGAGTTTACGGAAAAAACTAGTGTATTTAGATTGCTCCGATAAAATTACAATCTTAATTTCTTAAGTCTCTTTTTGGGAGTTTTTTAGCGATAATAAGGATAAAATTAGTACTTTTGCAGACAATTTTAACAAAAGAGTTTATGGAAGTAGATAATAAAATTATAGGAGAAGGATTAACATTTGATGATGTTTTAATTGTTCCTCAATATTCAGAAGTGCTTCCTCATTTAGTAAAAACTAAGAGTCGTTTTTCAAGAAATATAGAATTAAATGTTCCTTTAGTTTCTGCTGCTATGGATACAGTAACCGAATCATCAATGGCTATCGCTATAGCACAGGAAGGAGGAATTGGTGTGCTTCATAAAAACATGAGTATTGAATCTCAATCACTAGAAGTTAGAAAAGTAAAAAGATCGGAAAGTGGAATGATATTAGATCCGATAACTTTAAATAAATTTGCGATAGTTGGGGATGCTTTACAAATAATGAAGGAAAATAAAATTGGAGGTATTCCGGTTGTAGATTCTGAAAATAAATTAGTAGGAATTGTTACTAACAGAGATTTGAGATTTGAGAAAGATATGGGTCAGAGCGTTTTGGATATCATGACTTCTGATGGTATTGTTACTACCGAACTTACCGATTTGGAAAATGCTGAAAGAATACTTCAGGAGAATAAAATTGAAAAATTACCAGTAATAAACTCAGATAATAAATTAGTTGGTTTAATCACTTTTAAAGATATTATCAAAAATAGAATGCGTCCTAACGCATGTAAAGATAAGTTTGGAAGGTTAAGGGTAGCTGCAGCTGTTGGTGTAACAGGAGATGTTATGGAAAGAGTAGAGGCTCTTGCAGAATCTTCAGTAGACGCTATAATAATTGATACTGCTCATGGACATTCTAAAGGAGTGATTGATATTCTTAAAAAAGTAAAAGCAGAATATAAAAATATTGATATAATTGTTGGGAATATTGCTACTGCAGACGCTGCGAAAATGTTAATTGATGCAGGTGCAGATGCAGTAAAGGTTGGTATTGGTCCTGGTTCTATTTGTACAACAAGAATTGTTGCTGGTATTGGAGTTCCACAACTTACTGCTGTAATGGATGTTTTCTCGGCTTGTAGTGAGAATAATATTCCATTAATAGCAGATGGAGGAATCCGTTATTCAGGAGATGTTGTAAAAGCACTGGTTGCAGGAGCAAGTTGTGTGATGTTAGGTTCTGTACTAGCAGGTGTTGAAGAAGCTCCTGGGGAGACAATTATATTTGAAGGAAGAAAGTTTAAAACTTACAGAGGAATGGGATCTATTGAGGCAATGCAAAGAGGTTCAAAAGATAGATATTTCCAATCTGAGGAATCAGATTCTAAAAAACTAGTTCCCGAAGGAATTGTCGGAAGAGTTGCATATAAAGGTATATTATCAGAAGTTACTCATCAAATTATAGGAGGATTAAAATCTGGTATGGGTTATTGTGGAGCAAATAATATAGAAGAGTTGCTTGCTGCCAGATTTGTAAAAATTACCTCTTCAGGTATAACAGAGAGCCATCCTCATAATGTAACTATTACAAGGGAATCTCCAAATTATAGCAGAAGATAAAACAAAGTAATAAATCACTAAATAAATCGTTCATTGAACATAAAAATTAAAATATAAGAAATGATAAAAAAAATTATTTTACTAGTAATATTCTTAATTTCAATTAAGATAACACATGCACAAGAAATTATCAATATTTCTGGAAATTCAATAACAGTTCAGGAGTTTAAGAATACTCTGATGAAAAATAATCATAATAGAAAAATAACAAAAGAATATTTAGATGAATATGTAGAATTGTTTATTAATTACAAATTAAAAGTTTTACAAGCAAAGGAGATGGGTTTAGATAGGGAAGAATCTTTTGTTTCAGAACTAGAAATGTATAGAAAACAACTAGCAAAACCTTATTTACAAGCAAGAGAGTTTAAAGAAGATCTTGTTAATGAGGCTTATGAAAGAATGAGATATGATGTAAGTGCATCACACATTTTATTTAAATTAGATGAGAACTCTACTCCATCAGATACATTGTTAAAATATAATATAGCTAAAAAAGTAAAAAGTAGAATTGAAAGTAAGGAAATTACATTTGAACAAGCTGTTTCAGAGTATTCAGAAGAAAAATTTAATAATGGTAATTTGGGTTATTTCACTGCTTTTGATATGGTATACCCTTTTGAAACAGCTGTTTATACTACTGAAGTTGGAAAAATTTCGGATATTGTAAAAACACAATATGGATATCATTTAGTAAAGGTAAATGACAAGAGATTAGCGGTTGGTGAGGTTAAAGTATCTCATATTATGTTCAAGTTTCCAAAAGGTGGAGTAGATGAAAAGTCATCAAATTTAGTAAAGTCAAAAGCAGTTGACGTTTATAACAAATTAAATTCTGGAGAGGATTTTACTGTTTTAGCAGACAGGTATTCTGAAGATAGATCAACAGCAGTAAAAGGAGGGGAATTACCTTGGTTTGGTCTTAATAAAATGGCTAAGGAATTTGAAGAAGCTTCCTTCTCATTATCAAGTGTAGGTGATTTTACACAACCATTTAAAACAGAATATGGATGGCATATTGTAATTCTAAATGATAAAAAGGTTATAGGTTCTTTAGATGACCATAAAGAAGATATAAAACGAAAGATTGATAAAGGATCTAGAAATCTATTGAGTGAATTAGCTCTTTTAACGAGACTTAAGTTGGACTACAATTTCACTGAACATAAGTATAATAAATACAGAAAGAATATTGTGAAAGAGTCCATAGACTTAGATAATTTGTTTGCAGCTTCATTAACTAATGAAGATATCAAGAGATATGAAAATGATAATAGAGAGTTGTTTTCCTTAGATGGCATTGCGTATACTCAAGAGGATTTCAAAAACTTTATTCTAGACTATCAAGAATCAGGTTTAGATTTTGAGATGATGTATCAAAGATTCGTAGATTTTACCTGCTTAGAATATGAAGAAAGTAAATTAGAAGAGAAATATCCTGAATATAAAATATTATTAAATGAATTTAGAGATGGTATTTTGCTTTTTGATTTAACAAGTAAGATGGTTTGGACTAAAGCTATGGAAGATACAATTGGTTTACAGAAATATTTTGAAACAAACAGAGAGAATTATGTTTGGGGAGATAGAGTGGAGGCAAACATCTATACGTGTGCAAACTATAAAGTGGTTTCTAAATTAAAAAGATTACTCTGGAAGAAGAGTAAAAATATGGTGACTATTAAAGATATGCAGGAATCTATAAATAAGGATTCACCAATGAATTTACAAATTAATTCTTCAAAATACTCAAAAGGAGATAATAAATTTATAGATCAGGTAAAATGGATAAAAGGTACTACTGAAATTCCAACAGAATCTGATGCAATTATTTTTGTTGAGATAACAGATGTAATTCCATCAGAGGAGAAAGATCTTAGTGAATCTAAAGGAAAAGTAATTTCAGATTATCAAAATTATCTAGAAGAGCAATGGTTACTTGTGCTTAGAGAAGACTATGTTATTACCCTTAATAAAGAAGTTTTATATTCTATTATTAAGTAATTGAAGAAATCATTTTTATACTTATTGTTGCTTGTTTTATTTTCTTGTGATTCGGAAGAAGAAGGTTCTTTCATTGCATCTTATAAAGATAATAATCTAACTTTAGAGGAGGTATTGTTTAACAAACCTCTCTTAGTAGATTCTGCAACGTTTGTAAATAAAGAGATTAATAGGTGGATCAAGAACCAGGTTATTTTAGATAAAGCTAAGTTGTACATTGATGAAAACGATAAAGAGTTGCAATTAAAAGTAAAGAGATATAAAGAACTTTTAATAATAAACAAATATCAGACTGAGCTAATAAATAATGAATTTGATACAACTATTCTCAAAAGTGATGTTGAAGAATATTATAAAAATCATCAAGAAGATTTTATTTTACATAAAAATATAGTTAAGGCTAGGTTTGTAAAGGTTAATAATGAAACTCTAAACTTAAAGAAGATAGAGAATTTAGTTATTACTAAAGATGATTTCGAAATGAAAGAACTCTCTAAGTTTTGTGAAATGTATGCTGAAAATAGTTTTTTGAATGATTCTGTATGGATGTATTTTTCTGATTTTGATCAGAAGATTACAATTTCAGAAAAAGAAAGAAAAAAGATATTTTCTAAAAAGAATAAATTATATAGTTTTATGGATGATCATTTTATTTTCTTGTTTTTTCTAAAAGATTATCAAATAAAAGGAGAAGAAAGTCCGTTGCCTTTTGTGTTTAGTAATATTCGAGAGATACTTAGAAATAAGAATAAACAGAAGTTTTTGAATGAAATTGAAAATAAACTCTATAATGAAGCTTTATCTTCTGAACATATTAAAATATTATAAATGAAAAGGATAATTATATCATCAATTTTAAGTTTTTTCTCATTCACCTCTTACACTCAGATTGTTGATGAAATCATTGCTGTTGTTGGAAATGAAGTAGTACTTTCTTCAGATATTGAAACACAATATTTACAATATTTATCACAAGGATATACTGATTCTGAGGAGGTTAGATGCCAAATTATTGAAGATGTTTTATATCAGAAATTATTAGTTCATCAGGCAAAACTAGATAGTACAGATGTTTCTGAAGATGATGTAAATCAGGAGTTAGATAGCAGATTGAATTCTTTTATCTCTCAACTTGGATCAGAAGAAGCTTTAGAAGAATATTTTAAGAAAAGTACCTCTGAATTGAAAATAGAATTCTATGAGATAATTTACAATCAACTTTTAACCCAAAGAATGCAAAGTAGTATTACAAGCTCAGTGAGTATTACTCCAGAAGAAGTAAAAATATTCTTTCAGGAGATGAAGGAATCTTCTGATATTCCAGTAATGCCAACTACACTTGAGATTTCTCAGATTATAAAAATTCCAGAGATCACTTTAGATGAAAAATCGAGAATAAGAAAGAAATTAATTTCTTTTAGAGATAGGATAAAAAATGGAGAAAATTTTACAGTATTAGCTACTCTTTATTCAGATGACACAGAATCTGCTAAGAATGGAGGTGAGCTAGGATTCGTTGGTAGAGGAGCGTTAGTTCCTGAATTTGAATCTGCGGCATTTTCACTTAAGGGAGATCAAATTTCAGAAGTAATAGAAACTCAATTTGGATATCATATTATTCAGCTTATTGAAAGGAGAGGAGAAACAGTAAATGTTCGTCATATTTTATTAAAACCTAAAGTGTCTTCTGCGTCACTTCTAGAAGCAAAAACACAACTTGAAAAGGTTGAGAATCTAATGAAATCTGAAGAAATCACATTTGAAGAAGCTGCAAGATTTCATTCGGATGATGTGAGTAAAAATAATGGTGGTTTGCTTATTAACCCTCAAACGGGTTCTTCTTTATTTACGGTTGAAGAGTTGCCTTTAAACATCCGTTATTCTGCAGACAGAATGAATGAAGGAGATGTTTCTTCTATTTCTCAGTTTGTTATGGATGATGGTAAAAAAGCTTACAGGATTATTAAGATTACTAGAAAACTAAAAGAGCATTCTGCAAATTTGATTGATGATTTTTCTTTGATAAATGATGCAGCTTTAAATGAAAAAAAACAACAGGAAATTGCTGAATGGGTTGTTGAAAAGATTAAAATAACTTACATCCGATTTGATTACGATTATAATAATTGTGATGTACTGAAAAAATGGAAAAAATAATTATGAGTGATAATACAGATGTAAAATTACTAGATGAATTTGTTGTTCAATACAATAATTTTAGAAGTGAAATATCAAAAGTTATTGTAGGACAAGATGAGGTTGTAAAAGAGGTGTTAATATCAATTTTTTGTGACGGACACTGTTTATTAGTTGGTGTTCCTGGTCTTGCAAAAACTCTTTTAGTACAAACAATTTCAGATACTTTAGGAATGAGTTTTAATCGTATTCAGTTTACACCAGATTTAATGCCTTCTGATATAGTTGGTTCTGAAATATTAGATGAAAACAGGAATTTTAGATTTATTAAAGGACCAATTTTTTCTAATATCATTTTAGCAGATGAGATAAATAGAACTCCACCAAAAACACAATCAGCACTTCTTGAATCAATGCAAGAAAAATCAGTTACAAATGCCGGAAAAACCTATAATTTGGATAAACCATTTTTTGTACTTGCTACACAAAACCCAATTGAGCAAGAAGGAACTTATCCTTTACCTGAAGCACAATTAGATAGATTTATGTTTAACGTAGTATTAGATTATCCGAGTTATGATGAGGAGGTACAGATTGTTAAACAAACTAATTCTGGTATTTCAACTACTTTAAATACTGTTATGAATTCAGAAGATATCATTAAATACCAGGATTTAATTAGAAGAATTCCAGTTGCACATAATGTATTGGAATATGTAGTAAGTTTAGTTACAAAAACTAGACCTAATAATGGTCAAGATATAAATAATATGACACAATACATTGAGTGGGGAGCCGGACCTAGAGCGTCTCAGTTTATGTTATTAGCTGCTAAATGTAATGCTGCAATTAATGGAAAATATTCCCCAGATATTGAAGATGTAAAAGCTGTAGCGAAACCGATTCTAAGACACAGATTAGTTAAGAATTATAAAGCAGAAGCAGAAGGAATTTCTGTAGACAATATAATTGAAAATTTAATGTAAATGATTTTACCAATTATTGCTTTTGGTTCTCCAGTTTTACGAAAAAAATGTGATGAAATTTCTCTTGATTATCCAGATTTAGATGTTTTATTGGAAAATATGTGGGAAACTATGTATGAATCCAGTGGAGTAGGGCTTGCTGCTCCTCAAATAAATAAATCTATTAGATTATTTTTGATTGATACAACTCCTTTTATGGAAGAAGGTGAGGAAGATAAGGCAATTAAAAAGACATTTATAAATGCTGTAATTCTAGATGAAGAAGGGGATGAATGGATGTTTAATGAGGGATGTTTATCCATACCTGATATCAGAGAGGATATTCAAAGAAAACCAATAATTACCATAAAATATCAAGACGAACACTTTGATTGGAATACAGATATTTTTGATGGACTAACTGCTCGTGTTATTCAACATGAATACGATCATATTGAAGGAGTGTTATTTACTGATAAAATCTCTCCTTTAAGAAAAAGAATGATTAAAAGAAAGTTAGAAAATATTTCCAAAGGAGATATCGAAGTGGGATATAGAATGAAGTTTACTAGATAGAAACTACTTTACAACTACCTTTAAAATCTCTTTATCATCAATAAAACCCTTAAGTGTGTCTCCTGGAAGAACCTTACCTACTCCTTCAGGAGTTCCTGTGTAAATAAGGTCTCCAACCTTTAAGGAATAGAATTTTGATAGGTAAGATATTATTGTGTCAAAATGAAATATCATATTAGCACTATTGCCCTTCTGTACAATTTCTCCATTCTTCTCTAAACTGAAAGAAATATTATTTAAGTCTAAATTAAATTTGTCTATAAAGATCTTACTAATTTGAGCTGACCCATCAAATCCTTTTGCTTTTTCCCATGGTAATCCTTTTGCCTTACATTCTTCTTGTATATCACGAGCAGTAAAATCAATCCCTAATCCTATTTGAGAATAATATTTGTGTGCAAATTTCTCTTCTATATGTTTTCCTGCTTTGTCAATTTTCACCACTAATTCAACTTCATAATGAATGTTATCTGAGAAGGCAGGAATAAAAAAAGGATGTCCTTTTGGCTGAATAGCAGTGTCTGGCTTTAAGAAAAAAAGTGGTTCTTTAGGGATAGTATTTCCTAACTCTTTAGCATGATTCCTATAATTCCTGCCGATGCAAATAATTTTCATAATTAGGAATTAAACTTATTTTCTAATCTAATTTTATCTACAAAATTTTTCATTACATTTTTTGTGTATAAAGGAAAATCAGCATTTTGTATCCAAGAAAAATAACCTGGGTTCTCGTTCCATATTTGTTTTAAGCTTACATCTCTGTATTTTCCAAAACTAAGTACTTCTTCTCCATCCTCATTATACCTTACAAAACCTGCCATATCAGCAAATTTACCTCCTCTTTGAGAAAATTCAGAAAGGAAATTAACATTATTTTCTAATTCATCATATTTGTCTAACTGAGAAAGAAGCACTTCATAAGTAGCTGTGGTATCTGCTTCAGCAGAATGTGCGTTTGTTAAATCTTTATCGCAATAGAACTTATAGGCTGCTATTAAGGTTCTTTGTTCCATTTTATGGAATATATTCTGAATGTCTACTGCCTTTCGATTATCCATATTAAAATCAATATCTACTCTTAAGAATTCTTCTGCAAGTAGAGGAATATCGAATTTATTAGAGTTATAACCTGCCAAATCACAATTGTGTATTAGTTCCGATATTTCTGTAGCAAGCTGTGCAAAAGTAGGTTCGTTTGCTACTTTTTCATCTGAAATACCGTGTATTGCAGTGGTTTCTTCTGGAATAGGAATAGTAGGGTTTACCAGCCATGTTTTACTTTCTTTGTTGCCATTAGTGAGAACTTTCAGAATAGAGATTTCTACGATTCTGTCTTTTGCAACTTGGACTCCTGTTGTCTCTAAATCAAAGAAAACAATTGGTTTTTCTAATTTTAAATTCATGGGTTAAAAGTATAAAAGGTGCTAATAAATTCTGGAATTTCAGTAAATATTAGACGATTGTATTAGTGTCAAATTTTTCTAGGTAATCAGCAACTCTTTTTACAAATTGGCCTCCTAGTGCCCCATCAACAACTCTATGGTCGTATGAAAGAGAAAGGTACATCATATGACGAATTGCAATTACATCTCCATGATCTATTTCTAAAACAACAGGTTTCTTCTTGATAACCCCACAAGCTAAGATAGCAACTTGAGGTTGATTAATTATTGGAGTACCCATAAGATTTCCAAAAGTACCAACATTAGTAATGGTAATAGTTCCTTCTTGAATATCATCTGGTTTTAATTTGCCAGACCTTGCTCTATTTGCTAAGTCATTAACTGATTTTGTAATGCCAACTAGGTTCTTTTCATGACACTGCTTTATTACTGGGACAATTAGATTTCCATCAGGTAAAGCAGCAGCCATTCCTATATTTACGTTTTTATGAATATGAATTTCTGTACCGCTTACAGAAACATTAATCATAGGGAAATCTTTAACGGCTTTTGCCATAGCTTCTATGATAATAGGAGTGAAGGTAATATTTTGTCCTTCTCTTTTCTTAAAATCATCTTTTATTTTATTTCTCCAATTTACGATATTAGTCATATCCGCTTCTACAAAAGAGGTGATGTGTGCGGAAGTTTGTTTGGACATAGTCATATGAGTAGAAATAAGTTTTCTCATTCTATCCATTTCAATAATCTCTGTATCTCCTGTGTTTGTAATAGGAGTATGTTTTGGCTCTTCAACTTTTGGAGTAGGTACCGCAATTGGATCAGTTTTTTGTGTTGCAGTTGGAGCAGATTCTCTTGTTTTAATGTAAGAAATCATATCTGATTTTGTTACTCTTCCATCTTTTCCGCTTCCTGGAATAGATTCCATTTCACTCATCTCAATCCCTTCAGAAGACGCCATACTTTTCACAAGTGGTGAGTAAAACCTATCTGCTGAATTAGTGATGATTGTTTTAGTGCTTTCAACAGCTTTTATGACAGTTTCTTCAACAACTTTAACAGTATCTGGCTCAGGAGTAGTTATTTTTGCAGGAGTAGGAGCGTCATTACTTTCTCCTTCAGTTTCTAAAATAGCAAAAGTTTCACCAACTTTAACCACATCATCTGCCTGAAATAACATTTCTACTAATTTCCCTTCATGTGTTGAAGGCACTTCAGAGTCTACTTTATCGGTTGCAATTTCAATGATTGTTTCGTCCATCTCAATCATATCTCCTACATTCTTTGACCAAGAAATAATAGTTGCTTCCGAAACACTTTCTCCCATTTTAGGAATAATAAGATCTACTCTTGCCATTAGTTTAATAATTTTTGGCAAAAATAGTAAAAGTAATGTATCAAAAAACTATTTTGATAAGGAGTTTTCGTATGGTAATCTACTACTGATGGCGGTTCCTAAAGTAATTTCATCAGCATATTCTAATTCATCTCCAATTGAAATACCTCTTGCAATAGAGGAAATAGTAATATTTAGGTCTTTTAACCTTCTGAATAAATAAAAGTTAGTTGTATCGCCTTCCATAGTAGTACTGAGGGCAAAAATAATCTCCTTTACTTCCGATTTTTGCACTTTTTGTATTAATTCTTCTACTTTTATGTCAGATGGACCTATTCCGTCCATTGGAGAGATAAGACCTCCTAAAACATGATAAACCCCCTTAAATTGCATGGTGCTTTCCACTGCCATCATCACACGGATATCTTCTACTACACAAATGGTAGATTTATCTCTTTTCTGATCGGAGCAAATCTCGCATTTTTGATTATCAGAAATAGAAAAACACTCTGAGCAGTAGTTTATGTTGTTTATCAGATCAATAAAAGAATTACCGAACTGATTGATGTTTTGTTTTTCTTGTTTTATCATGTGAAGTACTAATCGTAAAGCTGATTTTTTTCCTATCCCTGGTAGCGAGGAAAGTTGATTGACTGCATTTTCTACAAGTTTAGAAGAGAAATTCATAGTCGCAAATTTAGGTATTTTCATTAATTTTATGATAGTTTTGTAAAAACAAAATTTATCTATGAATCCCAGCTTAATAATACTTTGTATATCTTCCTATTTTTTGCTTTTATTTATTATTTCCTATATAACTGGGAAGAATGATAGTAATGAATCCTTCTTTTTAGGAAATAGGAATTCTCCTTGGTTTGTTATTGCTTATGGTATGATAGGTACAACATTGTCAGGAATTACATTTATTTCAGTACCTGGATGGGTAGCTTCAAGTCAATTCTCATATATGCAAATGGTATTTGGTTTTTTTGTAGGATACTTTATTATTGCACGTATTTTGTTACCTCTTTATTATAGACTTGAACTTACTTCAATTTACACTTATTTACGGGATAGATTTGGATACAGTAGTTATAAAACAGGCTCAGTATTATTCTTGTTTTCTAGAACTATAGGAGCCTCATTTCGGTTATATCTGATTGCTTCAGTTTTACAATTTGCTGTATTTGATTCTTGGAATGTTCCTTTTGCTTTAACTGTTGCTATAACTATTGCATTAATATGGATCTATACTTATAGAGGTGGCATTAAAACGATTATTTGGACTGATGCTTTGCAAACTACATTTATGCTATCGACTGTTTTTATAATTGCATTTACTTTAATGAAGAATATGAATTTAGATGCATTTTCATTAATACAAGAAATCAGAGATTCAGATTACTCTAAGATGTTCTTTTTTGAAGATTGGAAAGATAAAAAATACTTCTTTAAACAATTCTTTTCAGGGGTATTTATGGCTATAGTAATGACAGGTTTAGATCAAGATCAGATGCAAAAGAATTTAAGTTGCAGAAACTTAAAAGATGCACAAAAAAACATGTTTACTTTTAGTTCTATTTTAATTGTTGTTGATTTACTATTCCTTTCTGTTGGAGCATTATTATATATTTATTCAAATAAATATGGTGTTATAATTCCTGAAGATCCCGACATGTTGTTTCCTAATATTGCATTAAATTCAGGCTTGCCTTCTTATGTAGGTATTCTATTTCTTATAGGTATTATTGCTGCAGCTTATTCAAGTGCTGATTCAGCACTTACATCACTTACTACCTCTTTTTGTGTTGATATTATAGAGTTTGAAAAACAAGATCCAGAGAAACAAATAAAAACACGTAAGTATGTGCATTTCTTGATGTCCTTAGTGCTTTTTGGAGTGATTTTATTATTTAATGCTATAAATGATGATAGTGTAATAAAATCTTTATTTACCGTAGCTGGATATACTTATGGTCCTTTATTAGGAATGTTTGCCTTTGGTTTATTTACTAAATGGGAGGTTAATGATAAATGGGTTCCTCTTGTAGCTATATTATCACCTATATTATGTTATATATTAACACTATATATACCCTTTGGTTTTGAATTATTGATATTAAATGGATTTATAACTTTTATAGGGTTAGATTTGTTAAGAGAAGGTGAGTATGATTGGTGATTTCTTTTACTATATTAAAAATAAATTATATTTGATAAAATGAAAAACCTATTCCTGCTATTACTATGTGTGCCTTTGATTGGGACTGCGCAAATAGACACTACAACAATATTAAAGTCTAATTTTATAGAAGATTCGTTTACAAATTTTGATAGTTTAGTAATTACAGATTGTATTGTATATAATAAAGAGAAATCTACTTTTACAGGAACTGCTTTTCTTATTGATTATTTGAGCCGTTATTATTTTATAAAAGATGATTTGGACAAACCAAAAGTTGTATTAAAAATAATGACTTTTAAAGATGGTTTGAAGCACGGAATATCTAAAATTATAGATCCGATAAATGGTGAGATTACTAAGGAAATAACGTTCAAAGAAACACTTCCTTTTTCGGAAGAGAAAAAATATCTTTTTAAGTATGCAGACGTTAGGGCAGAATCTGGCGATTTAGATACTTATATTGTATTTACAAGACCAAAATTATATACTATTGGTTGGGAGAAGTTAACAGATGATTATAGTAAATATTTAGGTGATGAGCAGTCTGTTTCTGTTTTTGTAGATGATAAATACATAAACAAATTATTAGTTGTTACAACTGAATTGAGTTATGGTTCTAGATCTGAAGAGTATGGGCATTGGGCATCTGACACTGATAATTATTTATACAGAGTTCCTCCAAATTATTGCGGTAATAAGGTTATAATTACCAATATTAAAATCAGACCTTAATTTTTTTGTGTTGATGAGTTACCTTTTCTTTTATTTAAGAAGTATATTCCTACTATACCAATAAGTATCAAAGAAAAAGAAATAATTTCTGCTTGTGTTTGTTCTCCTATCATATCATGATTTATTCTTATTTTTTCAATAAGAAACCTTTCAATTCCATTCAAAATAAGGTAGATGCAAAACAATACACCAGCTATCTTTATTTTCTTTCGAATATTCCATAAAAACACAAATATTAATCCAG
>JABHQB010000093.1 GCA_018695965.1 Flavobacteriales bacterium
GAATATCTTGTATAAGCAAACGCCACAAATAATGATAACAGGATGCTAAGTAAAAAGTAATACCAATTATGCCGAATCTTATACAACAATTCTCTGACATCCAGCACATTATCTAATGAGTTTTGTTTTCTGTCCATTTACCTATTATTTAAAAGGAAATAAAGCGTTATAGAAGAAATCCCAACAGAAACTGCGCTAGACAGATTCTTTACTGAATAGAACTTCTTTTTTAAAGGTTCAACATAAACAATATCCTGAGGGTGTAAATAGATATCTTTATTATTTAATAATCTCGGATCTGTTAAATCTAAATAAATTACTCTAGATTCTACCCCATCTCTACGAATTACTTTTATTCTTTTCCTGTTTGCAAACTCTGTTAAATCATTTGATTTACCAATTAAATGAAGAATATTTTGATTAGAACGAATAATATTATATTCTCCAGGAGTATTAACTTCACCCAAAACACTAACCTTAAAATTAAGAATATTTACTTTTACAATAGGGTCTTTAAAGTAGGTAGATGAAATCTGTGATATTTCATTCTCTATCTCAGAAAGAGAGAGCCCTTCTGCCTTTACACTACCAATCATTGGTAAGGTAACAATACCATCTGATTTTACTAAATACCCATATAAATACGGATTCTGATTCATCAACTGAGGATTAGAAGTCTCTTGTAAATTAAAAAAGTCATATTCAGATTTAGTAGTACTACTAATCTGAACAGAGAGTAAATCTTCCTTCTGAATTATATAATCATATGTAGTAGATTCTACTTTTACATTATCAGTATTTATATACTCAAGATTCCTATTTGTAATACAAGAGGATAAAAAAAATATACTAACAAAAAATGATAAGAATCTTATTTTAAGTATTTGTTTCATAAGGAGATTTCTTTATTTGAAAAAACTTTACAAATATCGTAAATTTAATCTATATATGAAAATATTAAAGATTAATACTCTAATAAATCTAAGAACCTCTCCTAAAACCTAAGGATTAGAAGGATATTTCCTTCTAGTATAACAACTTACAATATATTACTAGAAACAGTAGAAAACCATTTTGATATTTAGAAGTAAAAATACCATATTTATTCTTTAATTTGCATATCAAAAAACATTTATGTCTTTAGAGGATTTAGTAATAGTATTCTTATTTATTTTATCAGTTTTTTTTCTTTATAATAAGTTTAAAAAAAATGATGATAATTGCGGTAATGGGAATTGTGATTGCAAATAAATGATATTTCTGAAAACTTTTTGGAAAAGAATTTTCTTTTTATTACTAATTTACTCTTCTAGTAGGATATTATTTTATCTTTTTAATTCCTCATCTTTTTCGGAAAATATCTTTCTGTCTATTTTAGAGGGAATACGTTTCGACATCTCCGCACTATTTTATATTAATATCCCTTTACTCATTTTATTATTGATTCCAATTGAATCAATATGTGATTTAACACTCTTTATAACAAGAAAACTATGGCGGATAAAACGTATACTTTTTCCAATAATAAAATTATTAGAGTATTGTAAAAATATTAAAATAAAGATTTGGTATCAAAAAATGACGAATATTCTGTTCTATATCATAAATATACCATTTATCGTAATTAATAATGTGGATATTGAATATTTTAAATTTACACAAAAAAGAAGTAGTATTGATATTATTGATTTATTAAGTCTTGGAGGAGGAGGAGATACTTTTAACTTTTTACCACAATATATAATAGATTACTGGCACGTCACTATTATCACTATTATCCATATCTTTTTATTATTAAAGATTAAGAAATTCGACACAAAAGGATTCAATATAATTAGAGAAATATTGGGGGAAATCGGAACATTTATTAGAAATAAAAATAAAGGGTTGACAAACTACAAACAAATCATTAGCATTCTATTAATCTTAATATTGTTATTTATTTCTCTTACATTAAGTAAATTATTACCTTTTCTTTTATTCATTAATTTACTAGCAATTACATTTATATCTATTGGATATTCTATTACATACATTCTTAAACCAAACTTAGATATCAAGAAATGGACAATATTCATATTGATTGGATATCTTTTAATATATTTCTATTTGCAGGATATTTGGAGCCGCACCGACACATGGAATGTAATCATCTTTCTAACATATATCTCTATTCCTATTCTTTTAGTTATATTAAGAGGGTTTAATAAGATATCTTATTCTGATTTTAATAAACAGATAACATCTTTCGTTATCCCAATTATCTTACTTGGTGTTTCATATATAATTCTTTTAAATAATTTATCAGGACATCAGGAGATCCATATAAACGCAGTAAGCAACAAGTTTGTTTTCTTGATATCTTCTATAATAATACTATTCCTGACATCATTATTGATATTAATAAGATTGTACCCAAAACAAAAAGGAATAAAAGAAATTATTATATTCTTACTTAGTTGTTATATCATTATTCTTGGAGCGAGAGGAGGAACTCAATTAAAACCAATAAAACCGATACATGCAGGAATCTTTAGTAATACCCAAAATAGTGCTTTAATTCTGAATACTCCATTTTGTATTTTACATTCTTATTTCTCTAAAGGATTGGAAAAACACAATTATTTCACAAAAGAAGAGGTAAACAAAATCTATACAACAACGCATAAATTTGAAGATCAGTTCCAAAAGAAGAATATTGTAATTATCATCTTGGAAAGCTTCTCGAAAGAATATATAGGGTACTATAATGAAGGGAATGGGTACACACCATTTTTAGATTCTATAATTCAACATTCCTTAGTAATGGAAAATGGATATGCTAATGGTGTAAAATCAATAGAAGCAGTTCCTTCAATTATTTCTTCAGTTCCTACACTTATGAACGAACCTTTCATTACTTCTCCCTACTCTACAAATTCTTGTAATTCTATTGCAAGTTTATTAAAAAAAGAAGGCTATTCAGCAAGTTTCTTCCATGGTGGAGCTAGAGGAACTATGGGGTTTTATTCATATACTCAGAAAGCAGGCTTTAATAATTACTTTGGAATTGAAGAATTCCTCCATAACGGAGGAAAAGAAGAAGAAGATGATGATAAAGTTTGGGGAGCTTATGACGGTCCGTTTTTTAAGTATTTTTCAGAATATTTGAAAAAAGAACAAGAACCTTTTGTAACTACATTCTTTAGTATTACATCTCACCCACCATTTACTTTACCAGAAGAATTTGAAAATACGTTTCCAAAAGGAAATAACGGCTATCATGAAACAGTTGGATATACCGATCAGATGCTAAAAGAGTTCTTTGAGAGATCAAAGAAAGAAGAATGGTATAAAAATACTTTATTTGTAATTACAGCAGATCATACTAGTGGATCAAATTCTGATCCTGAATATAAAAACAGAGTTGGAAGATACTCTATTCCTATAATTTATTTTATGGGAGATTCTTCCTTGAAAGGAAGCAATACTACTATAACTCAGCAAATTGATATTATGCCAACAATTCTAGATATGCTTAATTATAATAAAGAATTCTTTGGTTTTGGAAAATCTATTTATGAAAAATCTATTTCCTCAGATGAAAGTTGGGCAATTAGCAACCTGTATTATGGTGAACATTTACTGACTCATGAGGAAGGGTTTTTAATTGGAAGAGAGGAGGAATACACGAACTTTTCTGACAAAAATTTGAAGGAAGAAACCAAAGTAAATAAAGATGTAATAAAACTTTTAAAAGCTATAAAACAGAAATATAATAATAGTTTACTCAACAATAAAATGAATATAAATGAAGATTAAATTTATTGTAAATCCAGTTTCTGGTAAAGGTAAACAAAAAGGTATTGAAGATTCAATTAAAAAAAATCTAGATTCAAAAAAATATGAATACAGTGTCAGATTCACAGAAAGACAAGGACATGCAAAAGAACTCTGTAGACAAGCAATTACAGATGGTTATGAAGCTGTAATTGCAGTTGGTGGAGATGGAACAGTAAACGAAATTGCTTCAGAATGTATCGGGAAAGATACTGTATTAGGAATCATACCGGCCGGATCAGGAAACGGATTTGCGTATCATATAGGAATGAAGAAAAATATAAAAGAATCTATTCTGCAATTAAATAATGCTACAATAAAAATAGTGGATAGTTGCACAGCAAACTCCATTCCTTTTGTTAATATTAGTGGAATTGGTTTTGATGCTCATATTGCAAATTTATTTCAAAACTTAGAGAAAAGAGGTTTTTGGAATTATATAAAACTAATATTTAAAGAAATAAACTACAAAGCAAAAGAATATACTCTGCATTATGACGGAAAAAGTAAAAAGGTAAAGGCAATGTTTATAAGCTCTGCTAATGCAAGTCAATATGGAAATAACTTTCGTATTTCTCCTAAATCAAAATTAGATGATGGTCTTATTGATTTTGTAATTGTACAAGAAATGCCAAAACGTATGATTCTACAATTTTTGATTAAAATGGAAAATGGGAAAATAGAAAACTCTAAATTTGTAGAAATAATACAATCAAAAGAGATGGAAATATTTAGTGATGAAAAGATAATTCATCTAGATGGTGAACCAAAAAAAATAAATAAAAGTGTCTTAGTAAAGAACAATCCGAAAACCTTAAAAATACTTATACCAAATGAATAAAAAAGGGAAAAATAGAAAAGGTGTAATGTATTCGACAAACCGAGATTTTGAATACGAATATGAAAATGATGAGATGGAGACACTTCCAAATAACAAACAGACTTTGAAAATCTGTATTGACAAACACAGAGCTGGAAAAATTGCGGTTATTATTAAAGAATTTATCGGAACCTCAGAAGATTTAAAATCTTTAGGGAAACTACTAAAATCAAAATGTGGTGTAGGTGGAAGCGTAAAAAACGGGGAAATAATAATACAAGGAAATATTAGAGATAAAGTTTTGGAGATTCTTAAAGAAGAAGGGTTTCATTATAAAAGAGTTGGGGGATAGATATACATGTATATAAAATGTGCCCAGAGCGGGAGTCGAACCCGCACGTCCGTAGGACACATGACCCTCAATCATGCCTGTCTACCAATTTCAGCACCTGGGCGGCTGTTTTACAAAACTACTTAAAAAAATAATCCCACTAAATTTAGCGGGATTTTTTTGTGACCTGGCTGGGGCTCGAACCCAGGACCCTCTCCTTAAAAGGGAGATGCTCTACCAACTGAGCTACCAGGTCTTAAATCGGCTGCAAATATATTTATATTTATTTTTCTACAATAAAAATTACTATTTTTATTTATATTAATTTTTTACTAGTATATTATTGAAAATAAGGATAATATATTGTTGATTTGCAACATTAAATTTCTATCAAATAGATTAAATGAGATATTTTCTGATTGGTTTTATGGGTTCTGGGAAAAGTTCAATTGGCAAACAACTTGCCAAAGAACTTAACATAAAACATATTGATCTTGATAATCTTATTGAGGAATCAGAAAATATAAAAATTGCAGATATTTTTAATAATTCAGGAGAAACTTACTTCAGGGAATTAGAAGAGAAATATCTGAAGGAAACAATAAAAGAAGATAACATATTAGTTTCTACCGGAGGTGGAACTCCCACTACCCATGGTCTGATGGATATAATGAATAACATTGGAGAAACTATTTATTTAGAGTGTTGTACTGAAACTCTGTTCGAGAGATTGAATAAAGACAAAGAAAAAAGGCCAATGATCTCTATTTTATCTGAAGAAAGTTTAAGGAGATATATAGTAAATAAACTGGAAGAAAGAAGACTCTTCTATAAAAAAGCGACACACACCATCTGTAACGATAGAGGATATTGTGTAGATAAAATTATTGATGTTTTAGGATAAATAAACTCCTTCCTCTTTTCCAAAAACTACATTTATATGCTCTTTCAAAGTAGTAGAAAGAGACATCCCTTCATAATCTGCTTTAATAGGATATCGATTATGATTTCTGTTTACTAAAACTACTGTAGATAATTTCACAAGAGGAACCTCAAGAAATTCGGAAGATGCATACATTAATGTTTTTCCAGAGTTCAGAACATCATCTACTAAAATAACGACTTTATTCTCAATATCAGTTGAGTTTAAATTAAAAACTAAATCAGAATCACAGGGATTATCTTTATCTAATTTTACCGTAGCATCAATCACTTTTATTTCAGAAATAGAACTAATAAATTTTGAGATTCTTTTTGCAAGCTCAACTCCTCTTTTCTGAATTCCTACAACTACAATCTCAGATTCCATATGATTTCTTTCGTAAATCTGCCAAGCTAATCTATTTACTTTTTGTTGTAGTTGATTTTTGTCTAATATTTTAGCTCTTTTTGGCATCTTTAATGTTTTATAAATCAAATTATTTTCTTTCTAATTTCATAAAAGATTATTACTAATAAGTAATATTAGAAAATACGCCATCAGTTACAGTTACACTCTGGAAATTGACTAACTCTCTAGATTGAAAATTAAAAGATCCAGACAATTCACTATCTCCTATTTCAGAAAATGTTAGATTCCCATTTTGTGTGTCAGTATAATAGACTCCATTCTTTGTAACATGAGCTTTAGGTGGAGTAGTATTTAAAGATATATCAGATCCATCACTTAAAGAATAGAAATCATAAATAATAAGTCTAACATCAACAGAATTATCTGACGCGTCGATTGTAAGAACATTAGAAGAATTAACATCTATTACTGGTGAATTATCAGTATAGTTATCCCCATCAATCTTCCAACTAAAAGAAGGTGTGTTATTATTGTTATTATTGTTCTGATCAGTTGTATCTTCTTTTTCGCAAGACACAAAAATCAATATGGAAGCAGCTAAAAAGTATATAAATTTCATTTTCTATTTTTTTACAAATATATATTATTCTATCTTAATAATTTAAGTTGACCTTGATATTCAAAAACTTCTCCATAAATATTCTCGATAAAGACAGTATAAGTATAAACACCAACAGGACATAAGTCTTCTTCATTAGAATTCTTATAATCTGATCTTGGATTTGTTCCATCCCAACCAACATCTAGATCATTAGATTGAAATATTAACTCACCCCATCTAGAGAATATCTTTAATTCATATTCCTCTACTCCTATCCCATAACCCTTAAATATTCTGTTCTCAGATTCTGGACTTGTAGGAATAAATGTATTTGGAATGAAAAAAGAATATTCATCAACTAAAACGTCTTTACTGATAGTATCTATACAATTATCAAAAGTTATAATTTCTAAGTTTACTGTATAAGTACCAGGATCATTATAGGTATGAGAAACTAAAGAATCATAATCAAAGAAACCATCCCCAAAACTCCAAGTCCAATATTCTACAGAAGACCAAAATGTATTTGTTAAATCAACAAAATAGAATGGTTCATTTTTCTGATCTAACAACCTCTTATGGTATGGGTATGACTCAAAGTCTGCTACAGGACTCTCTAAATTATCAATATTAAATAATTCTGATTTATTACAAGAATTTGAATCTGACACTTCAACAGAATAAGTTCCTTCTGAAAAATGATGTACAATATTTGTAGTAGAACTATCGGACCAAATGGCAGAATAATTTGGAACTCCACCACTAGCTATAAACTCAGCTTTTCCCAATGATTTCTCACAAGTATCTGGGTAAGAAAATAAATCAAAAAACAACTCAGATGGCTCACTTAAAGTTACCGAATCAATTGCTAAACATAAATTCTTGTCATAAACAAATACTTCATAATACCCACTGTATAGTCCTATTATGGAATCTCTTTTATCATTATTGTTCCACAGGTAAGTATAGTCAGGACCAACACCATTAGTAGCCTCTGCAAATACAGAACCATCATTTACACCAAAACAACTAACATTATAACCATTATAATCTGAAGTTGCAATTACATCTACCGACACATAAGTGGATGGTTCATTCAAACTCAGTGACAATTCTTCCATACAACCCAAACTATCTGTAATTTGTAAAGAGTAAGTTCCTGAATATAAATTAAAGATACTATCTGAAACATCACCATTACTCCATAGGTAAGTAAATGGAGGATATCCTCCAGAAATAGAAATCTCAACCCAAGCTGAATTCTCTCCTCTACAACGAACATGATATCCAGAATAATTTGATGTATTTATCATTACAGTTTGAGAAAGTTGTTGTGGTTGATCTATAAATAAATTTAGAGATTGATCACATAAATTTGCATCCGTAATTATTACAGAATAATTTCCACTCTCTAAACTATATATATCTTCATCTGTAGAGGAGTAGTTATTCGGACCATTCCAAAGGTAAGAATATGGAGGAGTTCCGGTTCCTTGAGCAATCTGAAGATCTAAACTACCATTAAAATCTCCATAACACTGAACATCTGTAATAGTAGATGTAATTTGCATAGAATCATTTTGCTGTATATTTACTGAATCAGTAAGTTTACATCCATTATTATCTGTTACTGTAAAGACGTGATAACCAGCCCACATTGCAGATATATTAGAAGATCCCCAATCTAACAAATACGGAGGAACACCACCACCTATAATAGTAGATACAGAGCCTGTTGTATCTCCATAACATAAAATATTAGTAATATTTGTTACAGCAGAAAGTTGTTGTGGCTCAGTTACAATTACATCTCTTACTATGGTACAGTTTGTAAGATCAGTAATATTTACTGTATAAACTCCTGATGAAACAGCAAGTAAATCTTGGGTAGAAGCAAGTGTATTCCAATTATATAAAAAAGGAGGATTACCTCCTACAATTTCTAAATCTGCAGATCCGTCAGAACCTCCATAACAACTAACATTTGTTATATTTCTTGTTGTATCAAATAAAAACAAGTCTATAGTAAAAGTATCTGTTACAATACAATTATTATTATCTACTACATTAAGTATATATTCTCCATTAAGTAGATTAGAGTTTATTGAATCAGTATTTCCATTATTCCAAACATAAGAGTAATTTGGAGTGCCTCCAGAAACAAAAATCTCAATCTGACCATCTTGATAACCTTCACAACTTTCATCAGTTAAAATGGAAGTAAAAGATAATGTTGATGGATCTGAGATACTTAAATTAATCTGAGTGGGACAATTAGTCTCATCATTTACAATTGCAGAATAATTTCCGCTTTCTAAATTCAAAATCTGATTAGATGTAGAACTAAATGAATTTGGCCCTGTCCAATTAAATGTTGGTGAAAGAGAATTTGGAGTTACAAGAACTATATTACCATCTGAATATCCATTGCAACTTATATTATTTATAAAAGTATCTACTTGAATGATACTTCCGATATCTATATTTTCAGAATGAAGAAAAATACAATTATTTAAATCGGTAATCTGTAAGTTGTAAGTACCTGCTTCCAATGATGAAATATCTAAATTTGAAGAAGAAAATAAATTTGGACCTGTCCAAGAATAAAGATAGGAACCGGTTCCTATTAGTGTCATATCAATTTCTCCATTTGCATCTCCATAACAAGTCTCACTTAAAACTACTGAACTCAACTGAATGTCTGATGGCTCTGTAATTGTAATAGGCGAATTATTTACAGAAGGAGAACAACCAGTATTTAAATTAACAACACTATAGGTATAATCAGAGGCACTTAAGGTAAAAATATCCTCTGAAATATTAGAATATCCATTTGTACTTGTCCATGTTGTAGTATAATTTCCAACAGGAAGAATAGTTAAATCTATATAACCATCATTACCAGAAAAACAACTTACATTCTGTAGAACATTAGTCACAACAATATCAGGTGGGTCATTTACAACATATGTCGCGGTTTCTATACAAGGAGGTGTAGATGCGTCAGATACAGTTACAGCATATGTTCCAGATGTTAAGTTAGAAATATCCTCCTGATTAGAAATAAATAAATTTGGACCTGTCCAATTCCAACTTACAACATTCCCGCTAGTAACCAAATCTATACTAGCATCATTTGAGTTAAAACAACTATTATCGTAAGGAGTACCAAAAATTGTAATATCTATAGGTTCAGTAATTAAAACAATTTCAATAATTGGTCCACATCCATTTGCATCTGTTATAGTTGCCGTATAAACATCTGGACTTAAATTTGAAATATTTGATGAACTAGATGTATATCCATTAATAGAAGTCCAACTAATATTATAGTTAGGATTAGGAGTTCCTCCTGAAATAGTTAAATCAATAGATCCATCATTTAATCCAAAACAACTAACATTAGAAGAAACTGAACTGACTAGTAATTCTTGAGGCTCATTTATTGTAGCGTTTAGCGGTTCTACTCCACATCCAAGAGTGTCTCCAATACTATCAACTACCCAACAATAATAGTTGCCAACATCTAAATTTATTAAATCTTCTGAATTAGCATTGAATCCACTAATAGAATCCCACCAAAAGAAATTATAGGGTGGAGTGCCTCCAAGTACCGATAAATCAATTGTGCCATCTTGCAAACCAAAACAACTAACATCTGTTGTAACAAAAGATCCAGAAGAATTACTTAAATTAATCTGATATGAATAGGAAAAAGAACTTATTATTGGACATGCGTCATCAAAAACAGTAACTACAAAAAAGAAAGGACTATTTGCCACATCTGCAATTGTTGGAATCCAACTAAAAGTAGCTTGAGGATTTGGAGTTCCATTTGCAAAAACATTGAAAGATGCATTTGGGATAGAATTATTCCAACTCATTGTAAGGTTAGTAACTGTAGAAGTAGTAAGTGCATTTATATTAAATATTACAGCAGAAAATCCATCAGCACAGAAATTATGATTTGCAATTCCTCCAGAAGGATCAGAATCTACCGCGGCGTTAGTATCTATTCCTGTAAGAAATGGAGGTGGTTCCGTACAACTCAATACTGTTATTTGTATATCTCGAACTACACTACCAATTAATACACCATTTCTATATTCATCTACTCTAACCGCAATAATAGTAACGTGTTGCTGGGAAGGTGTCAAACACAAATTACCAGTTATTGGATCAAATATTGTGGTCCCAATAATTGGATTATTTACTGAAAAACCTGAAGAATAAGGAACATTACTAGTAGTATTAGAAAAATTATACCAACCAAATCCTCCTGATCCACAATACATCGGATTAATCATAGTATAAACTAACGAATCCCCATCAGGATCAATTGCTCCATTGTTATAACAAAATGTTTGACCTGCACATATATAAGGAACAGGATTCTCTGTAAAAACAGGAGAATTATTACACACAACTGATGATGTATTATTAATTACTGCAGTAACAGAAATATCATAATCATCTGGGTTGTTTACTGTAGTAATACCTGGGTTTCTCGCATAAATAGCAGCAAGAATTGTCCAATCTGCACATTGAGACGGAAGAGTTAGTATGCCTTCATAAACATATTCCTCCATTCCAGGAACTGTTGCATTCAAGTTAGAACATGTAGTAGTAACTCCAGGACAGATTGGAGAAATTTCATTTCCAAAACCTACCTGAGTTAATGTTAAATTTGCTGTTAATCCACAGCTTGCAGAAGACACATCTAAATACGTATAAGATAATGGATCTAGCCAGATCCCGCTAGGAGCATCAATTCCACTACATTCTCTATAAAACTTTAAAGTTACCCTATATGTATTTCCACCAATACACTCATAAGTCAAATCCATACCAGCTGCATGTGAAGAAAAAGAATCTACACTATATACGCATGTTAAAAGTAAAAAAAATAGTCTTTTTATCATACAAATCTAATTATACAAAGATACAAATAAAAATATACGAATAATAAACAAAAAAGTTATTCCTTTATAACTTTTGTTAAATCTAATAAATTCTGAGCATTTGCATAAAATCCTTTAATATTCTTATGTGAAAAACGGAGGACCTGATCATAATAAAGAGGAATAATAACCGAATTGTTCATTATTATCTGATCAAGTTCCTGGTACATTTTAGTTCGTTTTTCAAAATCTGATTCAATAATTGATTTTTCATATAGTACA
>JABHQB010000094.1 GCA_018695965.1 Flavobacteriales bacterium
CTAAATATCTCAAGCAATGTAAAAAGAGCAACTTTAATTGATGATAGAGAATATAAACAAGAAATAGACTTCACTATCTCTCATTATAATGTGTATGTTGCTAATCCATATTCAGATATAAAGGTTGTTATAAAACAAAATAACAGAGAAGACAACTCTATCACAAATTTGCAACCATTATTTGTAAAACAAGATCAGCTAATTTACAATTATGAAAGTGAGAATACTTTTGAGGCAGGCAATGAATTCCGTCATTTTGATATAAAAAGTATAAGATATCAATCTGAAAGAATCAAAGAGATTTCATCTGACAGCAACAACATAAATGTAAAATTATTAACTGATATAAGTAGGTCGTTTGAAGAGTTTATTAGTATACCAGATATAAACGGAGAATTCTTAATAAATAAGCAAGAAGCATGGAATTCAGAAACAGAAGCAGAATATATTAAAGTCAATTTCTCATTATTAGAAAACAGAAAAATTAGTTATGGAGACATCTACCTAATTGGAAGGTTTACCGATTGGAAAATAAAGGAAGATTATAAACTTCAATTTAATGAAATAAGTAGAAGATACGAATGTATCGCTTTACTAAAACAAGGATATTACAATTATCTGTATATAGTACAAGATCATTCAAATAAACAAACTAATTTAACTTTTATAGAAGGTAGTCACTACCAAACAAAGAACGATTACTATATTTATGTATACTACCGTGAAATTGGCAAAAATTACGAACAACTAATTGGTTTTAAGAAAACCTCTTCTGAACTATTTTAACAGTTATAAAACCCTCTAATTTTCTCACATCCAAGTTCCATTTTTTAATATCTATCTTTTATCTATCTTTGCAAATAAATATAAATAGAAAATAAAAATGTCAAAAGGATTTTTTAATGTACCTATAGCTAGTTGTGAGCCAATAAAAAGTTACGCATCAGGAACTTCAGAAAGAGAGGAAGTACTATCAGAATATAACAGAATGTATAACTCACACATTGATATACCAATGCATATTGGAGGGAAAGAATTTTACACAGATGACAAAAGAGAATTATGTCCTCCTCACGACCACAAACATGTAGTTGGTACTTCCAACTATGGAGGAGAGAAAGAAGTGAGAATGGCAATAGACGCAGCAATGAAAGCAAGAGAAAAATGGAGTCAAATGGGTTGGGAACACAGAGCGTCAATATTTCTAAAAGCAGCCGACCTTTTAGCAGGCCCTTTCCGTGCCAGAATGAATGCTGCTACTATGATAGCACAAAGTAAAAATGTATTTCAAGCAGAAATTGATGCATCTTGCGAATTGATTGATTTTTTCAAATTCAATGTGCAATACATGAGTCAGTTATACAAAGAGCAACCAGAATCTTCTCCAGGTATTTGGAATAGATTAGAACACCGGCCGTTAGAAGGATTTGTATTTGCTCTTACTCCTTTTAACTTTACTTCTATCTGCGCCAACCTATGTGCAGCACCTGCAATGCTCGGTAATGTAGTAGTTTGGAAACCTGCAGAAACTCAGATATATTCAGCACAAGTAATTATGGATTTATTTAAAGCTGCTGGTCTGCCTGATGGAGTAATTAATATGGTAACCGTTAGTGGTAAAGAGATTTCGGAAGTAGTATTTCAAGATGAAAACTTTGCAGGTTTACACTTTACTGGTTCTACTAATGTATTCCGTACCTTATGGAAAGGAATTGGTAACAATATAGAAAAATATAAGTCGTACCCAAGAATTGTTGGTGAAACTGGAGGAAAAGATTTTATTGTAGCACATAAATCAGCAGTAGCAGCAGAGGTAGCAACAGCTATTAGTAGAGGTGCTTTTGAATACCAAGGACAAAAATGTTCTGCAGCAAGTAGAGCTTACATTCCAACTAACCTTTGGGGAGATGTAAAAGAACAAATTATTAAAGATGTAAATTCATTTAAAATGGGATCTCCATCTGATACCCTCAACTTTATAAATGCAGTTATTTCCGAAAAAGCATTCGATAGTATCGCTTCTTATATCGATTATGCTAAAAACTCAGATGAAGCTGAAATTATTGTTGGTGGTAATTACGATAAATCAGTAGGTTATTTTATTCAGCCTACTATAATTGTAACTACAAACCCTCAGTTTAAAACTATGGTAGAAGAAGTTTTCGGACCTGTAATGACTATTTATATATATAATGCAGAGAAATGGGAAGAAACTCTTACTTTAGTAGATAATACATCAGAATACGCTCTTACAGGAGCTATCCTATCAGTTGATAGATATGCAGCAGAGATAGCATGTAAGATGTTAGAAAACGCTGCAGGTAACTTCTATATAAATGACAAACCAACAGGAGCAGTTGTAAGTCAACAGCCATTTGGTGGAGCTAGAGGTTCTGGTACAAATGATAAAGCAGGTTCTATTCTTAATTTATTGAGATGGGTTTCTCCACGAACAATTAAAGAAACTTTTGTTCCTCCAACAGATTACAGATACCCTTTTTTAGGAGAGTAGTTCTTTATGAAATTTAATGATTTTAGGTAGTAATAAATCCTTTTCATCATTTACAATAATATAATCGGATAGTTTTTCTTTTTCCTCTTGTGAAATCTGATTCTCTATCCGTTTTTTTATCTCCTTCTTAGAATAATCATCTCTATTTAAAAGTCTTCTCATTCTAAGGTCCAAAGGAGCAGAAACACAAATAACTGCATCTAATCCTATATGAGAATTACTCTCAAAAAGAATAGCGGCCTCTTTTATTACATAGGGTGATGTTTGTTTCTTACACCAATTATTAAACTCCTCTTTTACAATTGGATGAACTAAAGAATTTAATTTTTGTAATTTATCAGAATTTGAGAAAACAATAGAAGCTAGTTTTTCTTTGTTCAAATCTGAATCTTTATAAATGTCATTACCAAATTCTTCTTTTAGTAATTTTATCAATTTTCTAGAAGAAGTCATTATTTTTTTTGCTTGTATATCTGCATTAAAAATTGGAATCCCCAATGATTGGAAAACCGACGCAACATAAGTTTTTCCAGATCCTATTCCTCCTGTAATTCCTATCTTTTTCATTATTTATTAGTTTGTAGTTTTTCGTACAAACATTCGTATAAAGGCAAAATATTTGGTAAGTCAAATTTTTGAGAATGAATAAAAGCGTTTTCTTTAAATTCTTCTAGTTTCTCATTATCCGAAAGTAATTTTATTGCATTTTCTGACATCTGCTTAACATCTCCTACTTCTGACAAATACCCTGTTA
>JABHQB010000095.1 GCA_018695965.1 Flavobacteriales bacterium
AGTTCTATCTGTTCAATGTCTTTTAGTTTTAATCCTGCTTTCTTTAGTGCCATTGGAACTGCTTCTACAGGTCCTATTCCCATATGTTTTGGTTCAACACCTGCTACCGAGTAACTTAATAGTTTTGCAATCGGTTTTACTCCTAATTCATTCGTCATTTTTTCTGACATTAATAAAACAAAGGCTGCCCCATCAGAAGTTTGAGATGCATTTGCTGCAGTTACTGTTCCTTCTTGTGCAAATACAGTTCTTAGTTTCGATAATGCTTTAGCAGATCCACCTTTTCTTGGTCCTTCATCTGTATCTACAACATATTCTCTTTCTTGTCTTTTTTCATTCTTATCTAAATAGGTTTCTTTGACCGTAATTGGTGCAATTCCGCTTTTAAAATATCCTTTATCAATTGCGTTTAGTGCTTTTTGATGTGAGTTAAATGCAAATTCATCTTGATCTTCTCTACTTATATTCCATTTATCGGCAACTGCTTCTGCAGTAAGTCCCATATTCCAGTACCAATCCGAATTATCTTTAGCTACATCATAATTAGGTATAATTCTCCATCCACCAAATGGGATGGGAGACATACATTCTACGCCTCCAGCAATTATGCACTCTGCCATTCCGCTCTGTATTTTTGCATTGGCAATAGCAATAGTTTCCAATCCTGATGAACAATACCTGTTCACGGTCATTCCTGGAACTTTTATAGTATTTAATCCTATTAAGGAAATCATTCTACCAATATTTAACCCTTGTTCTGCTTCAGGAGTTGCATTTCCGCAAATCACATCATCAATTTTTTCTTTATCTAATTCAGGGACGGAGGCTACTAAATGTTTAATTACATCCGCAGCCAAATCATCCGGACGAGTGAATTTAAAAACTCCTTTACCTGATTTCCCTACTGCTGATCGGTATCCTGCTACTATATATGATGTATTCATAATTTTAATTTCTTAATGGTTTACCTTTTTTTAACATGTGTTCTATTCTTTCTAATGTTTTTCTTTCTCCACAAAGTGATAAGAATGCCTCTCTTTCAAGGTCTAATAAATATTGCTCAGAAACTAGAGTAGGAGATGATAAATCTCCACCGCAAATTGCATAAGCTAATTTTTCAGACATTAGTTTCTCATGTTCTGTAATATACCCTGCTGCATGCATGGAATGTGCACCTACCATAAACATTCCTAATCCATCTTTCCCTAAAGCTTTTATCTTTTCAGGAACTGCTTGAGTGTATCCTTGATTTGCTAAATTAAGTGCTGCTGCTTTTGCGTCAGTGATTAGGTTGTTAAACCCAATAGTTATCTTATCTCTATTTTTTAAGAGTAAATCTAACTCTATGGCTTCTTGTGCTGAGGTAGCTACTTTTGCCATTCCTATATTTAAATATCTTTCTTTTAAAGTTGGTAGTTCTATATCTCCTGAGAAGTAAGCTTGTGAGGCTCTTTTTGCCATTTCTTTTGTACCTCCTCCTCCAGGGATAACACCAACTCCCATTTCAACTAAACCAATATAAGTTTCTGCAGATGCTTGTACATGATCAGCATGTAAAGCAATTTCACATCCACCACCCAATGTCATTCCGTGTGTAGCTACTACAACAGGAATTGAAGAGTTTCTGATTCTTCCAGTTGTGTTTTGGAAAGCACGAACTGCAAAGTCAATTTCTTCATATTCTTGCTCTATTGCCATCATAAATATCATAGCAATGTTAGCCCCAACTGAAAAATTAGTTCCTTGGTTGGCTATTACTAATCCTTTGTAGTTTTTTTCTGCAATCTCAATGGATTTCTGAATTCCTTCTAAGACTTCTCCTCCAATAGAATTCATTTTTGTTCTCCATTCCAAGTTCACAATTCCATCACCAATATCGGTAAGGTTGCAGCCTGAATTACTCCAAATTGTATTATTTTCACGGATATGGTCTAAAACAATAAAGTTTTCCATTCCAGCAACTTTCTCTTTTGCTTTTGTAGGAATGTTATAGTAATTTAAAGTTCCTTTCTCTGTAGAATAGAATGAAGTTGTTCCTGATTTTACCATTTCATATATCCAGTCAGCTGCTTTATATCCTGATTCTTCCATTTTAGATAGTGTTTTCTCCACATCTAGAGCATCCCACATTTGAAACGGACCAACTTCCCATCCAAAACCAGCACAAAGAGCTCTATCAATTTTGTAAAGTTCATCTGTTATTTCAGGAATTCTATGAGACACATAAGCAAAACAGGAATAGAATGATTTGCGGTAAAATTCGCCTGCTTTATCTTTTCCTTTTATAAGAATTTTTAATCTTTTTAATAAGTTGTCTTCTTGTTTTGCTACTGCAATAGTTGCAAATTTGGATCTTTGTTTAGGAACGTACTCTAAAGTCTTTAAATTAAGCGCTTCAATAATTCTTTTCCCGTTTTCATCTTTTGATTTTTTATAGAATCCTTGTTTACTTTTGTCTCCTAACCATTTGTTTTCACTCATCTTTGTAATGAAGTCAGGCAATTCAAATTTCGCTCTCATTTCATCATTAGGACAATTTTCATAGACTCCATTTGCAACATGGATAAGTGTGTCTAATCCTACTAAATCACAAGTACGGAAAGTTGCTGATTTCGGACGGCCAATAATTGGTCCGCTCAATGAATCTACTTCTTCTACCGTTAAATTTAATTCTTTTACCAAATGGAATAAGGACATGATGTTAGCTACTCCAATTCTGTTAGCAATAAATGCAGGAGTATCCTTACAAAGCACCATATCTTTCCCTAAAAATTTATCTCCATAATTCATTAAGAAATCTGTAATTTCTGAATCAGTTTTAGATGTAGGTATAATCTCTAATAATTTTAGATATCTTGGGGGATTGAAAAAGTGTGTTCCACAAAAGTGTTTTTGGAAATCTTCTGACCTGCCATTAATCATGCTTTCAATAGGGATTCCTGAAGTGTTAGAAGAAATTAAAGTTCCTTCTTTTCTGTAGTTTTCGATTTTTTCAAAAACCTGTTTTTTAATGTCAAGTCGTTCCACTACTACCTCAATAATCCAATCAGCATCTGAAATTTTCTGCAAATCATCATCCAGATTACCTGTTGTAATTCTACTTACAAACTCCTTACTATAAATAGGAGAGGGTTTGCTTTTTAAGGTGCTTTTTAGAGCGTCATTTACAATAGAGTTTCTAATTTTTTTGTCTTTCAATTGTACTTCTGTTAAATCAAAAGGAACAATATCTAAGAGTAAAACTTCTACTCCAATATTTGCAAAATGGCAGGCAATACGTGATCCCATAATTCCAGAACCAATTACAGCTACTTTATTTATGTGTCTATTTTTTTTCATCAATAATTTTATTTATCTTTTTTAATATCGCAAAGAAAGTATCCATTTCCTCTTTCTCAAAATATGAAAAAATTGTTTCATTAAACTCAACAACTACCTCCTTTGCCACTTCACGCCATTCCATTCCAAGAGGAGTTAAATGAATAACTGTTTTCCTTTTATCTTTTGGGTGAGGTCTTCTTTCGATAACAGCACTTTCCTCAAGTTTATTTAATGATCTAGATAATGAGGTAGCCTCCATTCCCATATTTGGACCAAGTTGTGTTGAAGGAGTTCCTTCCATTATATCAATATTCAGGATAATCATACCAAGAGCCATACTTGCCATATATTCATTGGCAGTTCGGTTATATAATTTAGTAATATTGTACCAAGTTTTCCTGATATTATAATCTATTGTATCTTCTGGTTCCATAATTTTGATTTTATTGGCTACGAAAATAATAAAAAATACTATGCACGCATAGTATTTTTAAAAATATTATACTCTCATAATAAAAGAATAAAAAATTGTTTATTTTTATCAAAAATAAATTTAGAAAACATGAAATATTTATCACCTTTAGAAATGATGTATAAGTGGGAGCAAGAGAAAGGAAATGAGGTTTTTCTTTCTCAGCCGATAAACTCTATTTGGCATGACTGGACTTGGGAAGAGGTAATGTTAGAAGTAAGGAAAATGGCTGCTTATATAAAAAGTTTAAATCTAGAGAAGAAAAGCAAGATTGCTATTTTATCAAAGAACTGTGCACATTGGATAATGAGTGATTTAGCAATTATGATGAGTGGTCATATTTCAGTTCCTTTGTATCCAAATTTAAGTGCCAAAATTCTAAATAAAATTCTGATTCATAGTGAAACAAAAATGATGTTTGTTGGGAAATTAGATGATTTTGAAAAAATGAAAAGTGGAATTCCTTCAGATGTAAATTGTATTACTTATCCATTCTATTCTCAGGACTATCCGAAATGGAATGATTTGATAAGAGATGTTTCTCCATTGCAAGAGAATGTAATTAGAGATGATAATGAACTAGCTACAATTATTTATACTTCCGGAACAACCGGAGATCCGAAGGGAGTAATGCACAAATTTTATAATTTCTCATTTGCTACAACAAATGCAGTAAATGCACTTCCTTTAAAAGATGAGTCGTTCTTCTCGTATTTGCCACTTTCTCATATTGCTGAAAGATTATTAATTGAAATGGGTTCTATTTATTGTGGAGGAAAAGTTTCTTTTGCAGAAAGTTTAGATACTTTTGCTCAGAATTTGTCCTATTCTCAACCTTCAGTATTTTTAGGAGTTCCACGAATCTGGACTAAATTTCAGCAAGGAATTTTATCAAAAATCCCTCAAAAAAAGTTAAATATTCTATTAAGCATTCCAATTATTTCATCTTTAATTAAGAAAAAAATACAGAAAGGATTAGGACTTAGTAAAGCAAGAAATGTTTTTACTGGCGCGGCTCCAACTCCAGCAGCTCTTATTAGATGGTTTGAAAGTTTGGGAATTATTATTCAAGAAGCCTACGCTATGACTGAAAATACTTGCTATTCTCATGTAAGTTTCAGAGAGAAAATAAAAATTGGTTCTGTTGGTCAGGCTCTTCCTTTGTGTGATGTAAAACTATCAGATCAGAATGAGATTATGATAAAACATGATGCTTTGATGGATGGATATTATAAAGATGAAGAGCAAACAAATGACACTATAAAAAATGGATGGCTATATACTGGAGATGAAGGAGAAATTGACTCTGAAGGGTTCTTGAAAATTACCGGTAGAGTAAAAGATATTTTTAAAACATCTAAAGGAAAATATGTTGCTCCATCTCCTATAGAATTGAAGTTGTCTGCTAATAAAAACATTGAGCAAGTATGTATAGTTGGTACTGAAATTCCTCAGCCAATAGCTTTGGTTGTTCTTTCTGATAGAGGAAGAAAGAAAACAAAAGAAGATTTGATTTTTAGTCTAGAAAGAACTTTGGAAGTTGTAAATCCTAAATTAGAAAAACATGAGAAAATTCATAATATTATTATTGTAAAAGAAGAGTGGACTATTGAAAATAATTTACTTACTCCTACTATGAAAATAAAACGTAATGCTATTGAGAAAATATATAGAATTAATTATCAGGAGTGGTATGATTCTTCAAAAAGGATAGTTTTTTCTTCGAAATAACTTATAACTTTAAAAATTAATTAGTTTTACACCTTAAATAAAATCATGAAAGAAAACTCAATAAAAAACAAACTATATCATATTATTTTTGAAGCAGAAACACCTTCTGGAAAGTTATTTGATATTGTTCTTTTAATAACTATTTTTTTATCAGTTATATGTGTTATCTTAGAAAGTGTTGCTGATATTAAAATACAATATGGTGATGTGTTACAAAATCTGGAATGGTTTTTTACTATTTTATTTACTATTGAATATTTTATGAGAATTTATATTGTAAAGAAACCAATAAAATATATCTTTTCATTTATGGGATTAGTAGATTTATTAGCTATTATCCCAACATATTTAATGTTTATTGCTGACCTTCATCATTTAACTATTATTAGATCAATTAGATTAATTAGAATATTCCGAATTTTTCATTTATCTTCATATGTAAGAGGAGGTCAAACAATGCTGTTCGCATTACGTAGATCTCTTCCAAAAATTATCGTGTTTCTTATGTCAATTGTTTTATTGGTAATTGTTTTAGGTACACTAATGTATATTATTGAAGGTCCAATGGGAGAAAACAATCCTGGTTTTGAAGATATTCCTAATTCAATGTATTGGGCAATAGTTACTTTAACTACAGTTGGATATGGAAGTGCTGTACCCATAACTGCTTTGGGTAAATTTCTTGCGTCAATTATTATGATACTCGGTTATGGTATAATTGCTGTACCTACCGGAATTGTATCTGCTGCTATAGTTAGTAATAAAATAAACCCTAATACTTTTAGATGCGACTCTTGTCTTTCTGAAGGGCATGATCCTCATTCAAAATTTTGTAAAGAGTGTGGAGAAGAATTTTCTTAACCTTAAGATGATTTATTATCAATCTTAGATAATTGAGTTTTAATGAAATCAGCAAGTTCTTTTACATATTCAACAGAGAAGTCAAATTTTATACCTGCTGTTTCGTAAATTTCACTAATAGATTTTGTATAACCTAGTTTCAGAGCTTCCATGTAGTTATTTAAAGCATCTTCTCCTTTCAAAATATATTCCCTCCACATAGCAATAGCTCCAAGTTGAGCCATTCCGTATTCAATATAATAAAATGGCACTTCATATAAGTGTAATTGTTTTTGCCACTGATTAGCTAACGATTCTTCTTGTCCTGACCAATCAATTATTTGGTTCCCAAGCTGTGATGAAATTTCTAACCATTGTTCTCTTCTTTCTTCTGCAGTATGATCAGTAGTATAAATCCAATGCTGGAATTTATCAATAGCGGCTATCCAAGGTAATCCTTCTAGTACTTTTTCTAATTGCTCTTGTTTTGCTCTTTTTAACTCTTCCTTATTTTCATAAAAAACATCCCAATTTTTCATACTTAAAAGTTCCATACTCATTGAGGCAAGTTCTGCAACTTCTGAAGGAGTAGATTTAAATTCTGTAAGTTTTAGATCTCTACTTAGGAATGAATGAACAGCATGACCACCTTCATGAACCATTGTTACAACATCTCGTTGCGATCCAACTGCATTCATGTAAATAAATGGAACTCCAATTTCGTAAAGTGGATACATAAATCCACCTGGAGCTTTTCCGTCTTTAGATTCCAAATCTAAATGTTCCATTTCTTTCATAGTAGCTAAACATTCTCCAAAATAAGGTCTTAATTTTCTAAAACATTCAATTGATCTGTCTGTTAAAACATCTCCTCCTTTAAATGGTTTAAGTGCATCTTTTCCATCTACATCAACTGTTGTATCCCAAGCTTTGTAGTTTGAGAAGCCTAATTTGTCTTTTCTTTCCTTTTCAAAAGAAGTTACAATAGGAACAATTTCTTCTTGTATTGCATCATGAAAACTATAACAATCTGTTGCTGTGTAGTCAAACCTTCCTAATGCAGAAAACATGTAATCTCTGTAGTTCTCAAATCCTGCATTTCGTGCAATTTGCTGTCTTAAAGAAATTAATTCATCATATAACGTATCTAATATATCTCTATCTTCTAATCTTCTTTCAGAAATTTTGTTGAAAATTTTCTCTCTTTTTTCTCGGTTTGTATCTTTTAAAAGCTGAGATGCTTTTTGCATGGTAAGTTTTTTGCCGTCTACTTCAATACTCATCTTTGCAGAGATTGATCCGTATTCCTGCTGCTTAGCTTCCATTTTTGTAAATAGAGGAATATTTTCTTCTCTGAAAATATCAATGGATTTTTTTACTCCTCTTAAATAGATTCTATATTTATCAGAATCTAATTCATTCAGAAATTTATTCTCTACTAACTTTATGTTTAATTTATGAGAATATGGAGCCATTTTTGGAGAAATTTCTTTAATCCAAAAATGAAATCTTTCAGATAGATCTTTATCTGTTGTGTCGATATTCATTTTGATGTATCTCCACGCCATGTCTTCCTCCAGAACTGCTTCTAGTTCAGATCTGTCTAACATCCACCTTTCTAGATCTGAAACACTATTTATTTCTCTGTCTATTAAATCTGAAAATAGAGATTCAATTTTTTCCCATGAATCAATTTCCAAAATTTCGGAAACAAATTTTCTGGAAGGTCTTGTAGGAATAGTTATTGTATTACTCATCTTCTTTTTTTGTTTTAATTTTTTTCTTTTCTTCTTTTGGCAGTTTTACTAATCCGGAAGAATGAAGTGCATTGTACCATTGAAAAACTTTTTTTATATCTGATATATAGACTCTGTCTTCATCATAATCTTCTATAATATCTCTAAAATAATTTTCTAATTCTGTTTTAGATGATTTATGTGAGATACAAACTTTACAGTCTTCTTTCTTCGCAATATTTGTAAAAACATCTACTAAAGGAATAGTATCTTCATAAGTGTAAATTCCAATTTCTTCTAAAGAATTTGCTGACGTGTGTGAGTAAACAGGCATTCTTTTTCCATCGGTTAATGATTCTACAATTATAGAGTTTTTACCTTGTGATACAATTTTGTGTAATCCTGATTTTCCAGATACATTAATGATTCCTTCTATATTCATTTATAAGGTTTTTAGGTTCGCAAATTTACATTTTTTAATAGAATGAGGACTCTAATACTAATTGAAATAATTATTGTAATATTGGAATCATAAAATTTATGTTTTTATCAAAATTAAGAAATAAAAAAGAAGTAATATCCTGGTCGTTATACGATTTTGCAAATCAGCCATTTACTACTATAATTGTTACTTTTGTTTATGGAGCTTTTTTTACTTCTGTAATTGCGTCAGATGAAAATACAGGAACATTATTTTGGACTTGGGGAATTGCAAGCACAGCAATTATAGTATCTATTCTTTCCCCAATATTGG
>JABHQB010000096.1 GCA_018695965.1 Flavobacteriales bacterium
GCTTCAATTATTTCATCTTTAGAGGATCCAATCTTTCCGTATTCAATATTTTCTTTAATTGTTCCTCCAAAAAGGAAGGTGTCTTGTGGTACAATCCCGATATTATGTCTTAAATAATTAATGTTGTAGTCATTAATATTTTTTCTATCGATTAGAATTTTTCCTTCGGTTACTTCATGAAAATGTAAAATTAAAGATGTTATGGTAGATTTTCCAGCTCCACTAGGACCAACAATAGCAATGTTTTCGCTCTTTTTTACATCAAAATTAATATTATTGAGTACCTGATTATTTGTTCTTTCCTCATAATTAAAAGAAACTTCTTTAAATTCTAAGACTCCTTCTAATTTTGTTTTATTTTCAGATTCTGAAATATCTTCACCACTTAGTTCATGGATCTCCAGCAAATCTTCAGAAGCTCCAATCGCTTTCTGAATTTTTGAATATAAATCTGCCATTCCACCAACTGAAGCTCCAATAAAAACAGTATATAGTACAAAAGAGAAAAGTTCTCCCATTTTCAATCCTTCAGAATGTACCTGCTTGGTTCCAAACCAAATTACTGAAATAATTGATCCAAATACACAAAGTATAATAAATGATGCGAATGCTCCTCTGTATTTTCCTCCTATAATTGCAGTTTTAGCTACTTCATCTGTTTTGTTCTTATATTTCAGATTCTCAAATGCTTCATTTGTAAATGATTTTACAATTCTTATTCCCTGAAGAGCTTCTTCAACAATATTGTTCGATTGTGCAATTTCTTTCTGTACTTTTTTTGAATATCCTTTTATTTTTCTACCGAAAATTACTGCTAAAATTATTATGACCGGGAAAACAGCTAACATAAATAAAGTTAGTTTTATGGATATATAACTTAAAAATGCAATACCTCCAATTATGATAATTATTTGGCGAATAAACTCTGCAAAAGTTGTAGTGAAAGTTTCTTGTAATAGGGTTATATCTGCAGAGATTCTACTATTTAATTCACCAACCTTACTGTTGCTAAAAAAACTAATAGGTAATCGTATTAAATGATTAAAAGTATCTTGTCGTAATTTTGACAAAGCTTTTTCTGCTACACCTACAAAAAGTACAATTCTGAAATAAGAGAAAATAGCTTGAGCAGTAAATAAAATAAATAAATAAATCGCTATTTGATCAATTTTATCTGGAGAACTGGACGATCCATCTACTAAATCTCCAACTAATTTTGGGAAAATAAGTGATGCAAAACCAGTTAATAGTAGAAAAACAAGACCTATGTAAAAGCTTGTTTTGTAGGGATGTATGTATTTATATAGCTTTTTCAGGCTATTAAAACTTATTTTTCTTTTTTTGTCTTTCTTCATGTAGTGATTTATAAATACAAATATATATTTATTGTTTATAAAAATAGAGTGGTAAATATTTTGCAATAAAGAAAAACAAAACTAAATTTGCTGACTAAATTATAAAGATTTAAAGTTATGCCAAAAAGAACGTTTCAACCGTCAAATACAAAAAGAAAGAATAAGCACGGTTTTATGGAAAGAATGTCAGATAAAGACGGACAAAAGGTTTTAGCTAGAAGAAGAGCTAAGGGAAGAAAAAGATTAACTGTTTCTGATGAAATAGGTCATAAATAATTGATAATTAAGAAATATATTAAAGGTGTTGCTGTTTTGGCAACACCTTTTTTTTATCCTGATTTATTAACATTTTATTAAAATCTAGAAATTTATTTAGAAATCATTTATTGTACTTGTACAAATCATGTAAATTCGCAACTACTTTATATTTAAAACTATGCCCAGAAATAAAGAAATAAAATCAGTATTAATTATAGGAAGCGGCCCAATTGTTATTGGTCAAGCATGTGAGTTTGATTATTCTGGTTCTCAGGCTTCAAGGTCATTAAGAGAGGAAGGAATTGAGGTTTCATTAATAAACTCAAACCCTGCAACCATTATGACTGATAAGGTGGTTGCAGATCATGTTTACCTTAAACCTTTAGATGTAAAATCGATAATTGATATTTTAGAAGAAAGAGAAATTGATGCGGTATTACCTACAATGGGAGGACAAACAGCATTAAATTTATGTATAGAAGTAGATGAAAAAGGAATCTGGGAGAAGTATGGAGTAGATATTATTGGTGTAGATATTGATGCAATTCATATTACAGAAGATAGAGAACAGTTCAGGAAATTAATGAAAAAGATTGATATTCCTGTTGCTCCTGCCAGAATAGCTACCTCCTTTTTAGAAGGGAAAGAAATTGCACAAGAATTAGGTTTTCCACTAGTTATTCGTCCTTCATTTACTTTGGGTGGTACAGGAGCTTCATTTGTTCATACAAAAGAGGAATTTGAAGATTTACTTTCAAAAGGATTGCACGCATCTCCAATTCATGAGGTACTAATTGACAAAGCAGTACTTGGATGGAAAGAGTACGAATTAGAATTATTACGAGATGACAATGATAATGTAATTATTATTTGTTCTATTGAAAATTTTGATCCAATGGGTATTCATACAGGAGATTCTATTACGGTAGCTCCAGCTATGACTCTTTCGGATACTTGTTATCAAAGAATGAGAGATATGGCAATAAAAATGATGCGTTCAATTGGTGATTTTGCAGGAGGGTGTAATGTTCAGTTTGCTGTAAGTCCTGATAAAAATGAAGATATTATCGCAATTGAGATAAACCCTAGAGTTTCTCGTTCTTCGGCCTTAGCATCTAAAGCAACAGGATATCCAATCGCTAAAATTGCTACTAAATTAGCTGTTGGTTACACTTTAGATGAATTAGATAATCAGATTACAAAATCTACTTCTGCATTTTTTGAACCTACCTTGGATTATGTTGTTGTTAAATTCCCAAGATGGAATTTTGATAAATTTAAAGGTTCTGATACTACTTTAGGTCTTCAGATGAAATCGGTAGGTGAAGTGATGAGTATTGGTCGGTCTTTTCAAGAAGCTATGCAAAAAGCATGTCAATCTTTAGAAATTGGTAGAAATGGATTAGGTGCCGACGGTAAAGGAATTACAGATCAAGATAAGATTTTATACCAACTACAACATGCAAGTGGAGATAGAGTCTTTCGTATTTATGATGCTATGAGAATTGGCATTCCTTCCAAGAAAATTCATGAAATAACAAAAATTGACTATTGGTTCTTACATCAAATTGAAGAATTAGTAGTTTTTGAAACCGAGATAGAAAAACACTCTATTAACACACTTTCAGAAGATCTACTTTTAGAAGCAAAGATGAAGGGGTATGCTGATAGGCAAATTGCGTATTTAGTAAAATGTTTGGAAAGTGAAATCTATAATAAGAGAAATGATCTTGGAATAAAAAGAGTATATAAATTAGTCGATACTTGTGCTGCTGAATTTACGGCAAAAACACCTTATTATTACTCTACTTTCGAGATGCAACAAGAGATTAATGGAGAAATATTTACAGATAACGAAAGTATAAGTTCTAATAAGAAGAAGGTAATTGTGCTGGGTTCTGGTCCGAATAGAATAGGACAGGGGATTGAATTTGATTATTCTTGTGTGCATGGAGTTTTAGCAGCAAAAGAATGTGGTTATGAAACCATTATGATAAACTGTAATCCCGAAACAGTTTCTACGGATTTCGACACGGCAGATAAATTGTATTTTGAGCCTGTTTTCTGGGAACATATTTATGATATTATTCGTCATGAAAAACCAGAAGGAGTTATTGTTCAATTAGGTGGTCAAACAGCCTTGAAACTTGCAGAAAAGTTAGAGAGATATGGTATTAAAATTATGGGAACTTCTTATAAGGCACTAGATGTAGCTGAAGATAGAGGAAGTTTTTCTGAATTACTTAAAAAACATGATATTCCATATCCAAAATTTGCGGTTGCCGAAACGGCTGAAGATGCTATTGAGATCTCAAAAACCTTAAATTTTCCAATATTAGTCAGACCATCTTATGTCTTAGGAGGGCAAGGGATGAAGATTGTAATTAATGAAGAGGAATTAGAGCATCATATTGTTAATTTACTGAAAGATATGCCTGGGAATAAAGTTTTACTAGATCATTATTTGGATAAAGCAATTGAAGCGGAGGCAGATGCAATATGTGACGGAGAAAACGTTTATATTATCGGAATTATGGAACATATTGAACCTTGTGGAATTCATTCTGGAGATTCATACGCAGTACTTCCAACTTTTGATTTATCAGATAATGTACGTCAACAAATGATTGACATAACAAATAAAATTGCGGTTGCCCTAGATACAGTTGGTTTAATAAATATTCAGTTTGCTATAAAAGATGAAATAGTATATGTTATTGAGGCAAATCCAAGAGCTTCTAGAACGGTTCCATTTATTGCTAAAGCTTATGATGAGCCATATGTAAATTATGCAGCTAAAGTTATGTTAGGAGATAAGAAAGTAACTGATTTTAATTTTAATCCAAAGAAAAAAGGATATGCAATTAAAGTTCCTGTTTTTTCTTTTGATAAATTCCCAAATGTAAATAAAGAATTAGGTCCTGAGATGAAATCTACTGGAGAAGCAATATATTTTATTGATGATTTACAAGATGATTATTTTACAAAGGTATATTCAGAACGAAACTTATATTTAAGTAAGTAACATGATAGGATTATTCAGATTTTTATTCTGGTTCTTCTTAATATCTTACATTCTAAGAATTCTAGGAAGATATATTTTCCCAATTTTACTAAAACGATATATAAAGAAGAAACAATCTCAATTTAATCAACAATTTAATCAGCAAGATTCTACTTTAGAGAAAGAGGGAGAAGTAAGTATAAAAACAAAACCAAAAAAATCAAAAACTGATACTGATGATATGGGTGAATATGTTGATTTTGAGGAAGTAGATGACTAAAAATAATATATTATGAAAAATTTTGTACCACATCTTAAAAAGTTTAAACCACATTTAATTGCTATAGGATTATTTATAGCAATTTCAGCTATTTATTTTTCTCCAATATTTGAAGGAAAGATACTTTCTGCACATGATATAGACACATGGAAAGGAATGAGTAAAGAAGTTCAAGATCATAGATCAGAAACTGGAGAGGAAGCTCTTTGGACAAAGCGTATGTTTTCCGGTATGCCTGCTTATCAAATTTCAACCCAATCAAATGGAAATTTAATTCAGTATGTAGATAAAGCTTTTCAATTAGGATTGCCACGACCAATAGATATGTTTTTTCTGTACTTAATTGGATTTTATATTTTACTATTGACTCTTAAAATTGATTACAAACTAGCAATTGTAGGAGCTATAGGATTTGCTTTTTCTTCTTACTTCATTATAATTATTCAGGCAGGCCATATGACAAAGGCGCATGCAATCGCTTATTTACCATTAATTATTGCTTCTGTTCTCTATACTTTCAGAAGTAAGAAGTGGCTTTTAGGAGCTGTCTTTACTTCTTTGTTTGTTGCATTGCAACTTTATTCTAATCATTATCAGATTACTTATTATACTGTAATAATATTATTCTTTATTGGGATTGTTCAGTTTGTAAAAGAATTACAGGAAAAGACTCTTCCAAATTTCTTTAAAAAAGTTGGAATTTTAGTTGTTGCAGCACTTTTGGGTGGAGCTACAAATTATACACGTTTGGCAACCACTATGGAGTATGGACCTGAAACTCAAAGAGGGCAGTCAGAACTTGTTACAGAAGATGGTAAAGAGAAGAAAGATGGCTTAGGATTAGAATATGCTACGAAATGGAGTCATGGAAAAGCAGAAACTATGACTTTTATAATTCCAAATTTTATGGGAGGTACTAAATCAGTTGATGATCCATCACATTTAGGTAGTCAATCAGAGATGTTAAAATTAGGTTATAGAGGAGCATCTGCTTATTGGGGAGATCAGCCTGGAACGGCTCCAACTTATGTAGGAGCTATTATTATGTTCTTGTTTGTTTTGGGTATTTTATATGTAAGATCTCCATATAAATACTGGATATTGATTACAACTATTCTTTCTATAATGCTTGCGTGGGGTCATAATTTTATTGGTTTAACAGAGTTTTGCTTTAATTATCTTCCAGGATATAATAAATTTAGAGCGGTAACTATGGCTATGATTATTGCAGAATTTGGGATTGCACTATTAGCAATTCTAGCTCTTAATAAATTTTTGAATAAAGAAGAAAATAAAGAAAAAGAGAAAAAACTAAAATTAGCATTTTATATTACTGGTGGAATAACATTATTACTTGCAATAATTCCTTCTTTATTCTTAGATTTTTTATCTACAAGTGATCTTAAAATATCAGATAATCCATTATTAAACGCTTTAACAAATGATAGAGAATCAATCCTGAAGTCAGACGCTTGGAGGTCATTTATTTTTATTTTTCTTTCAGCTGGAGTGTTGTGGATGTTTATTAAAGGAAATATTAAAAAACAATATGTGGTTATTATCTTTGGAGTTTTGATGCTTTTTGATATGTGGTCTGTAGATAAAAGATATTTAAATGAAACACATTTTGTAGAAGAAACAGAATCATCATTTATTCCTACAAAAGCGGATAAAGAAATTCTGAAAAATAATAAGAATAATTCTAGAGTATTTAACCTAAATAATCCATTTAATGAAAGTACTACTTCTTATCATCATAATTCAATTGGAGGTTATCATGCTGCTAAACTTTTAAGATATCAGGAAATAATAGATAGACATTTAATGAGAAAAGGTGTTAATAAATCTGGTGATACTGTTCAATACATAAATCCCCATCCTAATGTTTTGAGTATGCTAAATTGTGGGTGGATTATGGATAAATTCCTACCACCAAACAAAAAGGATAAACCAGATAATTATGTATACAGAGCTAGAAAGTCTACATCTCAAGGAATAAACCCTGCAGGAAACGCTTGGTTTGTTTCTAAAATAGATACAGTAGAGAATGCTAATGAGGAAATGGATGCTCTAAATTCTTTTAATCCTGCAACAACTGCTATTATTGATAGTAGATTTATAGATAACTTGAAAGAGTTTACAAAAGATAATAATTCTGAAATTAAACTAGATTTAGAATCTTATAAACCTAATCATTTGACTTATAATCTTAAGAATGTTACTTCCAATCAGTTAGCTGTTTTTTCAGAGATTTATTATGAGAAAGGTTGGAATGCGTATATTGATGGTAAGATTGTGCCACATTTCCGAGCTAATTATGTTTTAAGAGCAATGATGGTCCCTGCAGGAACAACAAAAATTGAGTTTAAATTCGAGCCGACTTCTTACTCTACTGGAGAATCGGTTGCCTATGCAAGTTCAATAATATTATTACTTCTTTTAGGATTTGTTTCTTACAAGGAACTAAAACTAAAAACAGAAGAAAGTATAGAAGAATAAATGTCATTTAAGAAAGTATTAATTATTACTTATTATTGGCCACCGGCTGGAGGTTCAGGAGTGCAGAGATGGTTAAAATTTTCAAAATATCTCCCAGAAAATGGATGGAAACCTTATGTTTTTACTCCAGATTCCCCTTCTTTTGAGATAAAAGATGAAGATCTACTATCTGATATACATTCACAAACTGAAGTTTGGAAGACTCCAATTTGGGAGCCTTATAAGATTAAAGATAAATTATTAGGTAAATCGAAAAGTTCTAATACGGGAATTATTCAAGATAAGACCTCTACAAAAAATAAGATGCTAAATTGGATTAGAGGGAATATTTTTGTTCCAGACCCAAAAGTTTTTTGGGTAAAACCATCCATAAAATTACTTACTGAAAAAATAAAGAAGGAGGGGATAACACACATAATATCAACAGGCCCTCCTCACTCAATGCATCTCATTGCATTAGGTCTGAAAAAGAAAAATGTAGATTTAAAATGGGTGGCAGATTTTCGTGATCCTTGGTCGGAATTAGATTTGTTAGAAGAGTTTCATTTGACGAAAAAGTCTAAACAAAAATATAGAGATTTAGAGAAGGAAGTATTAGTAAATGCAGACGTAACTTTAACCGTAAGTGAAAGTTGGGTTGAATCTTTTAAAGATCTGGGTTCTAGTAATGTAAAGTTAATTACAAATGGATTTGATGAGGATGATTTTAATGTAAAAAAGATAGAAAATGATAAATTTATCATTGGTCATTTCGGACTTTTAAATCACCTTAGAAATCCGAGAAATTTATGGAAAACACTCAATGATTTATGTGATGAAAATCCAGATTTTAATGAAAAATTAGAAATAAGACTTTCTGGAAATATTGATACAGAAGTTTTGCAGAATATCACACAATATTTTCATCTGAAGAATAAAATTAAAGTATTAGGGTATTTATCACATAAAGATGTTCTGAAGCAGTACAATAGTTCATCAGTACTTTTACTTTTACTATTTAATTCTGAAAGTGGAAAAGGAAATTATCCCGGAAAAATATTTGAATACTTTGCAGCAAAAAGATCAATCTTAGCTTTTGGTCCAGAAGATAGTGATACTGAAAAATTAATTCAGAAAACAAAAATGGGAGTTTTCTTTAAATATGAGGATACAGAACTTAAAAAAGAGGTCTTAAATTTATTTTATAATGATGAGAAAACTATTTCATCTACTGATCTTAAAGGTTTCAGTAGAAAAAAATTGACTAAGGATTTATCAAAGTTGTTAAATAATATCTAATGGGAATTGTAAAAAATCAGAGTATCAAGAATTCAATCTATTTTTACATAGGTTTGCTTTTTGGAGCTCTTTCAACAATTATATTATATCCAAATGCTTTTAATTCTCACCCAGAGCATTTAGGTTTGTTACAGATTATTGTTGCATATTCTACTATAATTTCAGTCTTTTCTTTTTTAGGGACACCAAAAACACTGATTCGGTTTTTTCCTAAAGTTGAAAATAAACATCAATTAATAACACTTGCTTTTCTAATTCCAATAATTGGTTTTTTATTGGTTTTATTTCTTTATTTCTTATTTAAAGATAGTTTTTTGGAATTTATAAAACCAGACACCTTAGAGTTAGATGAATTGCAATCCTTTACTTTATTGAAGTTAAATTTTCATTTAGTATTTATTTTGGTTGCATTTCTCTCCTTTTTTGAGGTTCTTTCTTCTCTTTCTCGTTCTCTTCTAAATGCAACTATTCCAATCTTTTTAAAGGAAGTTTTTCTGAAAGGAATGAATATTTCATTGTTGTTTTTACATTGGTTTGATTACATTGATTTCTCTACCTTTCTTAATCTATATATTTCTTTGTATTTGGGAATGATAGTTATTCTTTCAATTAGTATTTTTAGAAAATTCAGTTATAAAATCACTATTAAGTTTGATGAGATAGAAAGTAGAAAATTACTCTTATTCGGATTATATGTGCTTGTTGGGGGAGCTTCTGCAATGTTGGTTTCTAAGTTAGATATGATAATGATTGGAAAGTTAATTGGTTACAAGGAAGTTGCTTTTTATACGGTAGCCTTTTTTATTGGAAATGTAATTAGAGTTCCTGGAAGAGCTATTGGTTCTATTGCTGCCCCTTTACTTGCAAAAGCCTGGGAAACGAATAATAAAAATGAGATTAAGGATATTTATATTAAATCTTCTATTAATCAATTACTTCTTGGTGGATTAATATTTTTGGGAGTTTGGTTAAATATTGATGATGGATTAAGTTTACTTCCAGAAAAATTTCAGGGAGGAACTTTAGTAGTATTATTTATTGCTCTCTCCCAATTATTTAATGTTACTACAGGAGTAAATGGAATTATAATAATTAACTCTAAATTCTATAAATTTGATTTATATTTTAACTTGATTTTACTTTGTCTTACTTTGTATACAAATTGGATCTTTATTCGTGAAAGTAGTCCTTTATCAGAATATGATATTGTGGGAATAAATGGAGCTGCTTTTGCTACTGCTCTTTCAGTTATTATTTTCAATACAACTAAATTAATATTCCTTTATATTAAAATGGGAATACAACCATTTACTTTTAGTACCATTAAAGCTATTGTTTTAATTATTGTTGTGTATTTATTAATTAATAATATTCATTTTCCAAATGATGTATTTTATAGCTTGATTTTACGATCTACTATGTTGTTTGCTCTTTATATTCCTTTAATGATATTGTTTAATATCTCTGAAGATCTAAATAAAACTCTAAGTGTAGTTTGGAATAAGTACTTTAAAAAGAATTAGTATCCTAGTTTTTTCATATTTTCCTTGCAGATAGATTCTATTCTTTGATAATTTTCCCCTCCAAAAAATTCTGTTAAATCAACATCTTTTTTTCTTCCTTTTATTTGAAACTGTTTTTCAAGTAGATGAGAAATCTCTTTATTATTATCTAATTTTAATTTACTAGATAAGATTTTAATTATTTCTTCTTTATTTAAAAGGAAATCTTCATATTTTATTAGAATCATATCTTTTTTATTCTCTAAATAAGTATTACAGATAATATTCCATCTTTCTGAAAGAACTTCAATATATTGAGTTTTTTCTCCACCTATCCAATGATTATCAAAAACTAAATTCCATGAATGGAAAATCTTCTTTTTATCTGAATCTTCAAGATTCTCTTTATTACCATCAATGTCTAACCTATCCAAAATACTTCTGATATTATCAAAGGGGTTCCTAATAATCATCACAAATTTAGAATGTGGAAATTGAGATTTAAGTTCTTGATAAAAAACGGAAAAATGAGGTTCTTTTATAATTTCATATGCGAACTCTATTTTATTTTTATTAATAAATTCTTTTGTAGATATCTTTTTATCTTTCCATTTTAGAAACAGAGAATATTTAAATCCGCTATAGAATAAATCAATTGCTGTTTTTTTACTGCTAATCTCCCCTAATAACCCTGAAATTACAGAAGTTCCCGATTTCTGATTACCTAAAATAAGGATAGGATAAGAGTGAGTTTTTCTTCTAATGCATTTTATTTTATAAATAATAGCATTACTTAAGAATCCTATATCCCTTGAAAGTGGTTTGAATTTATTAGGTAATATTTTATTTATGAATCCCATTCTTATAAAAGCAAATTTACAACTAATTAATTACTTTATTTTAGATAAATTTGCAAAATATGAGGAAGAAAATCATTTTTGTATATCCAAAGTTATTTACATTCATTAGAACAGAGCAAAAGATTCTATCTGAAGAGTTTATTGTAATTTCAAAAAATCAGAATTGGACTAATAAATTCTTACTTCCTTTTAATTTATTACAACAATTAATCTTTCTTTTGATAAATATTAGAAAAGTTGAAGTCATCTTAGTTTCATTTGGAGGATACCACTCATTATTACCCTCTGTATTAGGCAGGTTGTTTGGTAAGAAGGTAGCAATTGTGGTCCATGGTACTGATTGTGTTGCATTTCCACAAATAAATTATGGAAATCTACAAAAACCTTTAATCAGATGGTTTATTATGAAATCATATCTATTTGCTGATATTATTCTACCAGTTAGTGAATCTTTAGTTTATACTGAGAATACCTATTATTCTGATAAAATATTAAGACTTGGGTACTCTTATCATTTTAATAATATAAATACACCATATAAGGTTATTCCAAATGGTTTAATTCTTTCTGATTGGGAAATACCTTATGTTGAAAAAGAGAAGAATACATTTGTCTCTGTTATGACGTGCGATCAAACTGAAAGAAAAGGAGCTGATTTAATAATTAATGTTGCGAAATTACTAACTAATTGTACTTTTTATATTGCTGGTACTAGATTTATAAAAGGAGTAGAAGAATTGCCCAAAAATGTAAAATGTTTAGGAAGGTTAACTCCATCTGAACTTAGAGATTTATATAGTAAAACTCAATTTTATTTACAACTTTCTAATTTTGAAGGTTTTGGAGTTGCTATTTGTGAAGCGATGTTATGTTATTGTGTTCCTATTGTGTCAGATGTAAACTTCTTACCTAATATTGTTGGAGATACTGGTTTCATTTTAAGAAAAAGAGAAGAGATTATGTTAGAAAAAGTAATTAAAAATGCTTTAAATGACAACTTACAGTTATTAGGGAAAAAAGCAAAGAATAGAATTGAAACTCAATTTCCAGTTAGTAAAAGAAGAGATAGGTTAGCGAATGTTTTGAAACATTAATTGATATCAAATTAAGTAAAGAGGAGAGAGTTTATATGCCATCTTAGAGTCACTTAAGACTATCATTTTCTCACTATTACTCTCAATAAAACAGGGTCATTGTCTTTGTATTTAGCAAATCCATTTTTCTCTTTAAAAAATTCAATTTTAAATCCCATTTCAACGAGATTATCCTTGAGTTTTTGGGAATTGACAAATCTTCTATGGTGGTTATTATAAAACCAAATATTATTCCCTTTATCAATTCCTTTTCCGAAAATAGGGTCTTTAAGAGTTCTTACTTCTACGCATAAAAGACCGCCTTTCACTAAATTTTCAAATGCCCACTTTAAAGTATTAGCTTCTCCTTTCTCATTAATAGCATGTAAGGTAAATCTAGAATAAACTACATCTAACTTTTTTTCAAATACCGGTAAATTAGTAAAATCATGAGAATAGGATTCTATATTTTCCAATTTATTAAGTATTGAGGTAGTGTTTTTACATTGATCAATTGCAGTAACAGAGATGTTGTTTTTTGCAAAAAACATAGAATCTCTACCATTCCCACATCCTAATTCTATCAAGCAGTCACCTTTCTTTATTATAGAATTGCTTAATAAATATTCAGCAAATGGACTTGGAGTTTTAGCTAAGGAAGTGTTATTTGAGTAAAAATCTGACCAGTACTTTTTGTCGTTTATTTTGATATTCATAGTTGTTTTATAAATTGGTATAGTTTTTCTGATGATTTGCCATCTTGATTCTCATGAAATAAATCTTTTAACTCTCTCCTTTTAGAACTATAATCATATTCTTCGTTTAAAAGAAATGATTTTAAACTTTCTTGAGAATCTAGAATCGGACCTGCGGTATGTTTTAAAAAGTCAAATGAAAATCCCCTCTCTTTCTCATAATTATCAAAATCATACGGAATATACGCAATAGGTCTGTCTAATAATAAGAAATCTATAGATATACTTGAGTAATCTGTAATAAGGAAATTGACATTATGTAAAAAATCATTTATTGAGGATATTTTATCAGAACCTGTAAAAAAGATATTTTTTAGATTTATATATTTAAACTTTGATTTGTATTTTAATTCATCGTTGATGTGTAGCCTTATCATAATCTGAAGGTTTTTCTCTTCTAAGAACTCATCCAATTTAATCAGGTTAACATCCTCAAATGGAAAAAGTTCTACTAAAGAATTATCTCTGAAAGTAGGAGCGTATAGTGCTAATTGCTTATCGGAATCATTTGATTTAGATAAATTCTGAATGATGGTATCATTTCTAGGCTGACCAAACACAAGAATTTGATCTTGATCTAAACCAAATTGCTTTTTAATAAATTGAGACTCAAAATCAGAAGATACCAAGAAGTAATCCCATAGATTAATATAATATTGACGTTTTTTACTAATTTGGGTAGCAAGTTTTTTAACAGCAATAGCATGAAACAAATTAATAAAGATTCTCCCTCCATTTTTAGTAGGAAAATAGGGTTGAAAATCTGCTGCTCCATGAGTAAAAATAAGAATGCGAGTTCGGAGCAGGACGTAAACTCCTTTTAGACTATAGGCATAAATAGAATTTTTAGGGATACTTTCTAATACACTTCTTTTTTTGGTGTAAAAGAATATATCACTTTCTCCTTCAGATAAGAACTTTTCATATAATATTTTTGCATTATCCGAGTAACCTTTTGCTGCTCGGCAAGAGAAAACGATAAATTTCTTGCTGAAAAATCTGTCAAATAATGAGAATAAAAATCTAATAATATGTTCAGATATTTTTTTCAATAAAGTAAGTTACAGGTAGGATATATATATTGTTTTAACATTTTGCTAAATTAAACTTAATTACAAAAAACACATTAATAATTATTTTTTATATTATAGTTTATTTAGTAAAGTAGTGTTAAAATGACTCCTATCCTTAGTAAGGTTGAAATATAAATTGATAAACAGTAGACTACAACTATAAATAGACCTTAAATAATTAATTCAAAAATATTATTTCTTGCTTTTTTCCCAATTCCAAGCAGAAATCATAGCTTGCTCTAGAGTTTCTTTAGCTTCCCAACCTAATTTTGATTTAACTAAACTACCGTTTGCATAAATTTGTTCTATATCCCCATCACGCCTTGGTCCAATAGTATAATTGATAGTTATATTATTACTTTCTTCAAATACTTTGATTGCTTCCAAAACACTCACCCCAATTCCTGTTCCTACATTAAAAGCATGCTTTCCAGAGTTTTTGATCAAGAAATTCATTGCTTTAACATGAGATTTTGCTAAATCAACTACATGGATATAATCACGAATACAAGTACCATCAGGAGTGTTGTAATCATCTCCAAAAACTGTAATCTTTTTTCTTTTCCCAATTGCAACCTCTGTAATAATAGGAACCAAATTACTTGGCTTGTCAGCTGAACAATCACCAATTAATGCTGAACTATGTGAGCCAATAGGATTGAAGTATCTTAAAGCAACACTATTACAAGTATCATCTTTTAGCATACCTTCACAAATTTGCTTGGTTTCTCCATAAGGAGATTCTGCTTTTTTAAATAGAGCACTTTCATCAACAGGTAAAACATCTGGCATACCATAAACAGTGCATGATGAAGAGAAAATGATATTTTTTATACTATTATCAGACATGCATTGCAAAAGCACCTTTAAAGAGCCTAGATTATTGTCGTAATACTTTTGAGGGTTTTGTACTGATTCTTCAACTGCTTTGTAGGCTGCAAAATGTATAGCTCCTTCAATTTTTCCTTCTGTAGCAAATACCTTATCCATTGCTGATTTATTAGTGCAATCAGTATTATGCCATTTTATTTTTTTGTCAATAATCTTTTCTATCCCCTTAATATTCTGGATGGATGTATTGCATAAGTTATCTACTATAATAGGAGTGTAGCCAGCCTCAATTAGTTCAACTACAGTGTGTGAACCAATATATCCTGCTCCTCCAGTTACTATTATTTTTTTCATTTAAAATGTTTTTCCAATTCCTAGTACCCATCTCATTTGAGCGTATTCTTCTCCATAAGGTGGTCTGTTTAAAAATATAGGCAAGTCTAATCTGATAACTAATGGAGATATTGTTTCTAATGGCCCCCAATTTCTGTGTGTGTAGGTAAATCCGATACCCGCATCTGTTCTTATATCTGTCCATGCAGTTTTATAGTTATTTCTATTTATTTCTTCTATATTAATAATTCCAGCATCTGCAAACAAATAAGTTCCAATACCTTTGCTGATAATACTGTAAGGAAGATATGAACTAACATCTACTTCAGTAGTAAATGACGCTCCAGTGGTACCATAATTTGTATTTCTGATTAATTCTCCATCTTCTTTATATTCAGGAGCTAAATAAGAGGTATATCCTCTAAGATTTAACCCTCCTCCCATTTGGAAATTTCCTGTTTCGTTCCCGACACTCATCATGTCTGAACAGATAACTCCATTGGTTCTGGTATATTTATTTTCAGATAATTCTTCATTGTTTGCTCCTGATAATCCTAATTGACTTTCTGGTGCCCAATTTGCACCATAACCTAGCTGAAAATAACTTCTGGTATTTACTTTTAGTCTATTATAGTTCCCAAATTTATTATTGTTTATCGCTTCTAATGAAATAGAACTGTAATCATAATCACTACCTAAAGTAGAAGTTTTTAAAGATAGGTTTATATCTCCTTTTCCATAGGAATACGTGTATGTATGATTAAGATTTACATCAATTCTATTATTATATTTATTCTTATTCCAATATTCGTTACTAATATAGTGATCAGAAGAATTCTCCGGACGGTATAAAGAAACTAAATCCACTGATAAAGAGTTGTTACCTTTAGAATCAGATTTTATTAACGATAATTTATTGGATAGTAAACCAGCAATATATCTGCTTTTTAAATTAATCCTGCTATTTAATGAGATATTATCCAGATTTGTATTGTATTTAATTCTATAAGATAGTTTATCATAATCAGAGTAGTTTTCTGTAGTTTGGTCTTGCTGTATTCCTGAATTTATCCAAGCAGTTGCGTCAAATAAATGATGATGATTCATATATCCACTTTTCAGATTCATTCCTAATTTTATTCCATCTGTAGAATTCCACCAGATATTAGGTTGGTATTTAATTTCATAATTTTTCCAGTCTGGATATTTCCATAGATTATCGTTAAATTTAAAAGATGTATTACATTTAGACGAATTATCTGGCATATAAGAGTCAGCCAATCTATTTGTAGGGTCAATAATCACCTCTTTTATTCCTGAAGGGATATTAATTTCTGTAGAATAAGTTGGTTGTAGTAAATCCCAAGCATGCCATTTTGGAAGAACAGTTGCGTCTGTGTTTTTTACAAACCAATGATTTGGAATATGGTAATCATAAGTTTTGCCATCATTAGCAATTACCATGAAATCAATTGGCATTTGCATTCTAGATTTCCTTTCAAAAGTCACCATATTACCTTTCTTCTTTACGGAGTAATCAATTCGTTTGTCAGTATCTAGCCACTGATCAAAGAACCAGTTTAAATCTACTTTAGTGTATTGAATCATTGCATCTCTGAAATCTTCATTATAAGGATGTGCAATTTTCCAAGTTTCGAAATAATGTTTCATTGCATTTAGAAAAAGTTCATCTCCTAAAACATATTGTAAATTGTATAGCATAGATGCAGTTTTGTAATAAACATGCCTATATCCTCCTCCATGTCTTAGAGCTCCATGAAAGCAATCTGAGTGAGTAGAAATTACTGGATCATTTTGTTTTGTTGCATCATTTATATAAGCGTAGTAGACTCTACTATCAATTGCTTTGACTTTTTCCTTAAATCTTTGTTTGTATTTTGATTTTGGAGTATTTTCAATTAGAAATTCACCGTCAATTTTTATTAATGCCCAAGCAGTCAGAAATTGTGTAAAACCTTCGTCAAGTAATGCTCTGTATGTTTCATTGTTTCCTACCTGACCAAAAAACCACATATGTCCTATTTCATGCGCAAGTAATCCTCTATAACCTGGGTCACTACCTCCATCTAGTGTAATCATAGGATATTCCATTCCACTTCTTGCGTCAGCAACAATTATTTTATGATATACATATCTTCCAAAATCCTCTGAAAACACCTTTATGCAATTAGCTCCAAAATCAGCTGCATTTTCCCATCTACTTGCATGTGGCTCTTGTACTAATGAGTAACATACTTTATCTTCCCACCAAGATTCTCCAATTCTATAAGTAGGATCTGCAGTAAATGCAAAATCATGAACATTTTCTGCATGATATTTCCAAGTTTTTGTTTCTCCTTTTTTATATGGAGTAATAACTGATGGTGTAGATTTCCATTCTTTATCTTTAAAATTTGTAATGTCTAATTTCTCTCTTAATTCTTTTGGTAGAACTTCCTCCCGATTTGTTAGAAATCCTGTTGCTTCTACAACAAAATTAGAGGCGAAATTTAATTCAACATCAAATGTTCCAAAATTCCCATAAAATTCTTTTCCTAGGTGCTGATCTTTTGTCCATCCAAATTTTGAGTCATATACGCAAATCCTAGGATACCAGTGTACTCCATTATAATGTTTATAACCCCAAGCGTTAAATAGAGCCATTCTTCTTCTAACATCTCCTCCATTATCAAAATATGTTTGAAAATCCATTGAAAAAGAAATACTTTCTCCAGATTTCAAACTAGTAGGTAAATATACTTTCATAATTGTATTATCTATTTCTATTTTTACTTCTACTCCATCAACTTTTAGATTGTTTACAACGGTTCCTAATTTTTGAGATTCATACATACCATATTTTGGAGATTTGCCATTTTGCTTTTGTAAATCATCATAATACGAATCTGGTTGAAATGCATTTTGATATAAATGAAAATAAACAATATCTAAGTTGTCAGGAGAGTTATTCCAATATGTTAAAGATTGGTTAGCAGAAATAATATCAGTAGTTTCATCAATATTTGCTGTTATATTGTAGTGTACATCTTGTTGCCAATAAGCTGCATGTGGCATTTTATTTTTCCAGTAATTAGGGTTGTCAATATTTCTATATGTGTTTGGTGAGCTAAGTGCATCATATTTTTGCTGAGAAAATCCTGAAACACATAGAATAGTTAGTAATGTAGTTAGTAGTTTTTTATACATAATATTATTTAAATAATTTGTGATTACAAATTTACACTTTTTCTTTGTTAGAGTAAAATATTAAATAGCTTTTAGACTTAAATCAAAATTAATAACTGAATGAGTAAGTGCTCCAACAGAAATAAAATCTACACCACATTTTGCATATTCTGCAATGGTTTCTTCTGTTATTCCTCCAGAAGATTCTGTTTGGCATGTGTTACCAATTATTTTCACTGCTTTTTTGGTAGTTTCATAATCAAAATTGTCTAGCAAGATTCGTTTTACTCCAGTTGTTTTAAGTATTTCATTTACTTCATCAATATTTCTAGCTTCTACAATTATATCTAAGTGTTTATTGTTTTCTGTAAGATATTCTTTCGTTTTATGAATTGCTGTTGTAATCCCTCCAGCAAAATCAATATGATTATCTTTTATCATAATCATATCAAAAAGACCAAATCTGTGATTTACCCCACCTCCAATTTTAACTGCCAACTTCTCTAATTTTCTGTTGAGTGGGGTAGTTTTTCGTGTGTCTAATAATTTAGTTGTTGTGTTAGAGATTAAAGAGTTTAAATAGTTTGTTTTTGTAGCAATTGCACTCATGTGTTGCATACAATTGAGAACTAATCTTTCAGCAGTAAGAATAGATATAGAGTTTCCTTCTACAATAAAAGCAATGTCTCCAACTTTCACTATATCTCCATCAGTTAGAATTGTTTTTATTTTTAAGGATGAATCTACTTCTTTAAAAATCATTTTAGCTAGTTTAATTCCTGCTATAATCCCTTCATCTTTAACTAGTAAATGCGCTTTGTTTGTTGCATCAGATGGTATACTTGCAAGAGAACTATGATCTCCATCTCCTAA
>JABHQB010000097.1 GCA_018695965.1 Flavobacteriales bacterium
AAAAAGAAAAGTTTGTTATTTATAGAGTTAGTTGGAGAGGAATTTAATGTCTATTCTGAAAAGGTGAAAAGTGCAAAAAAGCAGGAAGAATTGTTGCAATATTTTATTCAGTATAAGATGCAATATCCGAAAAAGAAATGGATGGTATCAGAAATTCTAAAAAAGACAAATATAAGTAGAGGCATCCTAAATGCATTAGTTACAAAAGGAATACTAAAATTAGAGAAAAGTGAGGTAAGCAGATTACTCCCTTCATCTGATAAAATAGAAGAAATAAAGAAATTAACAGATCAACAAGAAGTAGCTTTTAAGAAAATAAAAGCCTCTTTTCAGAAAAAGGACGTATGCTTATTACATGGAGTAACATCAAGTGGAAAAACAGAGATTTATATAAAACTTATTTCGGAACAACTCAAAAAAGGAAAACAAGTCTTGTATTTGCTTCCAGAAATAGCTCTAACAACACAAATTATTAATAGACTACGAAAGCATTTTGGAAATAAAGTTGGAGTTTCTCACTCCAGAATGAATAATAATGAGAGGGTTGAGATTTGGAATGCAGTAAAAGAAAAAGATTCTACAAAAGCTCAGTATCCTATAATGCTCGGAGCTCGATCTTCTCTTTTTTTACCTTTTGATAATTTAGGATTGATTGTTGTTGATGAAGAGCATGAACCTAGCTTTAAGCAATATCAACCTTCTCCCAGGTATCACGCTAGAGATGCGGCAATTTACCTTTCGTGTTTACATAAATCAAAAGTTTTGTTAGGTTCTGCAACTCCCTGTTTAGAAACATATTACAATACACAAAATAATAAGTTTGGATTGGTGGAATTAAACTCTCGTTTTGGAGAAATTCAGCTTCCGGAAATTCATATAGTAGATATAAAAAGAGTTCATCAGAAAAAACAAATGGAATACCATTTTTCACCTTTTTTGATAAAAAATATTGAGGAGGCTTTAGAAAAAGGTAAGCAGATTATATTGTTTCAGAATAGGAGAGGGTTTGCTCCTCTTTTGGAATGTAATAAATGTAGCTGGACTCCAAAATGTAATCATTGTGATGTTAGTTTAACCTATCATAAACACTCTCATTCACTTAGGTGTCATTATTGTGGATACAACATAGAAAAGACATTGAGTTGCAAGTCTTGCGGACATAATGAGATGGATGATAAAGGATTTGGAACTGAGCAAATAGAAGAGGAGTTAAAAGTACTTTTTCCAGAAGCGAGAACTAAACGGATGGATCATGATACCACCAGAAGAAAACATGCTTATTCTCAAATAATAAATGAATTTGAAGGAGGTGTGGTAGACATACTTATCGGAACACAAATGGTGACTAAAGGATTGGACTTTGATAATGTTTCATTAGTAGGAGTATTAAATGCAGATAGCATGCTAAAGTTTCCTGATTTTAGAGCACTAGAAAGATCTTATCAATTAATGAGTCAGGTAGCGGGCAGGGCTGGTAGAAAAGGAGATAGAGGAAAAGTGATTATACAAACCTTTGATGAGAAACACGAGATAATTCATCAAGTTAAAAATCATGATTATTCTTCAATGCGTAAGAAACAATTAGAGGAGAGAAAAATATTTAAGTACCCTCCATTTTGTAGGATAATCTCTGTAAACTTGCAACATAAAAACGAACAAAAATTAGATAATTTATCTAGTAAATTTGCTATTTCTCTTAGGAAAAGTTTTGGAAATAGAGTTTTGGGACCTGAATCCCCAGGAGTAAGTAAAATTAGGAATTATTACCATAAAAATATTTTACTAAAAATAGAAACAGACGCATCTATTACTAATGCGAAAAATATTCTTTCTAGTATTATTGATAAGTATAAGCAGCTAAAAGATTTTAGAGTTCTAAGAATTAATATAGATGTAGATCCGTACTAAGGAATGATTATTTACAAGCATCCCACACGCTATCTTTTGGAGTGGGAGCTACAATAGTAATAGGTTCTTTCTTCACTGGATGTATAAATTCAAGCTTTTGTGCTAATAGGTGTATGGAAGCATCTTTATTAGATCGTTTAGCTCCATATTTTAAATCCCCTTTAATAATACATCCAATATTTGCTAACTGAACTCTTATTTGATGGTGTCGGCCAGTTTGTGGTCTAATCTCTAACAGATAAAAGTTATCTAATGTTTTAAGTAGTTTGTAGTCAAGTATAGCATGCTTTCCATTATTCCCTTTAGTAACATAAGATTTATTTTGTTTCTGGTTTTTCCGTAAGTAGTTATCTAAAGTATCAATAGTATTAGGTGGGAGATTTTCTACGACAGCCCAATATGTTTTTTGTACTTTTTTTTCTCTAAATTGCTCGTTCATTCTACTTAAAGCTTTTGAAGTACGGGCGTATAAAACAATTCCAGAAGTTGGCCGGTCTAATCGGTGTATGGTTCCTAAAAAAACTTCTCCTGGCTTATTGTATTTTTTTTTGATGTACTCCTTTACAAAATCAGATAGGGGAGTATCTCCAGTTTTATCTCCTTGTACTATATCTCCCGATTTTTTGTTTACTGCAATAAGGTGGTTGTCCTCATACAATACTTCAATCATTAGTATTGTTCTTTATCGTTTGGAAAACTTCTAGACTTTACATCAGAAACATAGTTTTGTACAGCTCCTGTAATATCTTCATATAGGTTAAGATATCTTCTTAAAAACCTTGGATTGAATTCATGATTCATACCTAGCATATCGTGTAAAACTAATACTTGTCCGTCTACATCTGCCCCTGCTCCAATTCCTATGATAGGTATAGAAACACTTTCCGCTACTCTTTTCGCTAGTTTTGCTGGAACCTTTTCTAAAACAATAGAAAAACATCCAGTTTCTTCTAGAATTTTAGCATCTGCGATTAATTTTTCTGCTTCTTCCTCATCTTTTGCTCGTACCGTATAGGTTCCAAATTTATAGATGGATTGAGGAGTAAGTCCTAAATGTCCCATAACAGGAATTCCTGCAGTTAATATTCTTTCAACAGATTCAATAATTTCTGAACCACCTTCTAATTTTACTGAGTGTCCACCACTTTCTTTCATTATTCTAATAGCGTTAGAAAGAGCTTCTTTCGAATTTCCTTGATAGGATCCAAATGGCATATCTACTACCACTAGACATCTGTTAATAGCTCTTACAACAGAGGCAGCGTGATAGATCATTTCATTCAGAGTAATAGGAAGTGTAGTTTCGTGTCCGGCCATTACATTTGATGCTGAATCACCAACCAAAATAATATCAATACCTGCTGAATCTACAATCTTTGCCAGAGTATAATCGTAAGCAGTAAGCATAGATATTTTCTCACCGTTCAGCTTCATTGCTTGAAGACTATTTGTAGTTATTTTTTTATATTTTCCTTTTGATACTGACATTCTATTTGTTGTTTAATTTCACTATGAAGGCGTCTTTATATCCCATTTCAACAAGTTTGTTTTTATGTTCTACAGCTGAGTTCGAGTTATCAAATTTTCCAGACATATAAAGGTAAGTTCCATTTTCACATTCTGTAATATTTTGAGAAAAAGAAATTACAGAAAACAAAATGGTAAAGAGTATGATCGATAAAAGTTTTTTCATCTTACTACATATTTAATAGATGCAAATCTACAAATATGTTATTAAAATAAGTAAGTTTGCCGTCATGAAAAAAATTACATTTTTATTTCTACTTTCTTCAATTCTTTTTTCTTCATGTGAAACAGATTTTACTGTAAATGCAGATTGGAAAGAAGTAACAGTTGTTTACGGACTGTTAGATCAGAGTCAGGAAAAGCAATATATCAGAATAAATAAAGCGTTTCTTGGTAATGAAAATGCTTATGTGATGGCTTCTGTAGCAGATTCTATTAACTATAATCCTAATAATTTGGAAGTAAAGATTGAAAAACTTTCTGCTTCAGGAAATGTTTTAGCAACTAAGATACTTACAGATACAATTATGTTTAAGGAAGATGGTTTGTTTTCTGTAGAAGAGAATATAATCTATGTTTTTGATACAGACAATTTTCTGAATGAAGAAAAAGAATATAAATTAACCATCACAAATTTAGTTTCTGGAAATATTATCAGTTCCCAGACTAAATTGATTCATAATCTTAGTTTGATGTCAGCATTTAATAATTCGGCATATAAAATGGGGTTTTATAGTCAGTCAGGAGATTTTTCGAATACAACAATAGAATGGACTCACTCAAAAAATGCCGCTATTTACCAAATGACTTTATTTGTAAATTACACAGAATATGGTGCTGATACAATAGTTAAGACTGTTCAGAAAGTATATCCAATTATTGAGTATGACGGAAATCCAAATATGAGTCAGCAAATAACAGGAGAGGAGTTTTTTAATCTTTTAGCTTATAATATTCCTTCAAGTACAACTGTAAATAGGAGAATTAATAACTTGGATATATTATTTTCTGTTGGTACTGCTGATTTGAATACTTATATTAATTTGAACGAACCACCTACAGGAATTGTTCAGGAAAGAGATTTGTTTACAAATATTGATGGTGGAATTGGTTTGTTTACTGCAAGATATAATAAAATGCAAGAGAATATCTTTCTTACGACTACCACAAAAGAGGCGATTGCTACCCATTTGGATTCTTTAAATTTTATATTTCCATAAACTGACTATCTGTCAGTAGTTTATTTTATTTCACTACTTAGAACTGTTTTTTTTTGTCAGTTTTATCTTATTTGATTGATTTGGCATAATATTTCCATAATAAAGATGGTAGAAACTAATTATTAAATTAAAATAAAGTAAAATGAGTAAAATTATTGGAATCGATTTAGGAACAACAAATTCTTGTGTTTCAGTTATGGAAGGAAACGAGCCAGTTGTAATCCCAAATGCGGAAGGAAACAGAACCACCCCTTCAATTGTTGCTTTTATTGAAGGAGGAGAAAGAAAAGTAGGAGATTCTGCAAAGCGTCAGGCTATTACAAATCCTGAGAAAACCATTTATTCTATAAAAAGATTTATGGGAGAGTCATTTACAAAGATGGCTAAAGAAATAAAGAATGTACCTTATAAAGTAGTAAAAGGAGACAACAACACTCCTAGAGTTGAGATTGATGGAAGAAAATATACTCCTCAAGAAATTTCAGCTATGGTGCTCCAAAAAATGAAGAAAACAGCTGAAGACTACTTAGGAACAACAGTGTCAGAGGCGGTAGTAACTGTGCCGGCATATTTTAATGACGCACAAAGACAAGCTACTAAAGAAGCTGCTGAGATTGCTGGTCTAAAAGTAAGTAGAATAATTAACGAGCCTACAGCTGCGGCCCTTGCTTACGGAATAGATAAAGGAGATATAGATAGAACAATTGCAGTGTTTGATTTAGGTGGTGGTACTTTTGATGTGTCTATTCTAGAATTAGGAGATGGAGTATTTGAGGTAAAGTCAACAAATGGAGATACTCATTTAGGAGGAGATAATTTTGATCAAGTAATTATTGATTGGCTTGCTGAAGCATTTAAATCTGAAGAAGGAATTGATTTAAGAGAAGACCCTGCAGCTTTACAAAGACTAAAAGAGTCTGCTGAAAAAGCTAAAGTAGAACTATCTTCTGCTACTTCAACTGAAATAAATTTACCTTATGTTACAGCTACAGATTCAGGACCTAAACACTTGGTAAAAAAATTGAGTAGAGCGCAATTTGAAAAATTAGCAGATAGTTTGATTCAAGCTACTATTACTCCTTGTAAGAAAGCTATGAAAGATGCTGGTTTGTCTAAGTCAGACATTGATGAGGTTATCTTAGTGGGAGGTTCTACCAGAATTCCTGCAATACAAGAAGCAGTAAAAAAATATTTTGGAAAAGATCCATCAAAAGGTGTAAATCCGGATGAAGTTGTTGCTGTTGGAGCAGCTATTCAGGGAGGGGTGCTTACTGGTGATGTAACAGATGTATTACTTTTAGATGTAACACCACTTTCTTTAGGAATTGAAACCATGAATGGTGTATTTACAAAGATGATTGAATCAAACACTACTATTCCTACAAAAAAATCAGAAGTTTTCTCAACAGCTGCAGATAATCAACCAGCAGTTGATATTAGAGTAGGACAGGGTGAAAGACCAATGTTTGAAGGGAATAAAGAAATTGGTAGATTCCAATTAGCAGATATCCCACCTGCTCCAAGAGGAGTTCCGCAAATTGAAGTTACTTTCGATATTGATGCAAATGGAATTTTGAACGTAACAGCTAAGGATAAAGCTACTGGTAAAGAGCAAAACATTAAGATTGAAGCTTCTTCAGGACTTTCGGATGATGAAATTGAAAAAATGAAAAAAGAAGCAGAAGCAAATGCAGATGAAGATAATAAAGCTAAAGAAACTGCTGAGAAAGTAAATGCAGCGGATGGTATGATTTTTCAAACCGAAAAACAACTTAAAGAGTTTGGGGATAAATTATCTGATGATAAGAAAGCTCCGATTGAAGAATCTTTGTCAGAACTTAAAAAAGCTCATGAAAGTAAAGATTTGGAAGCAATTGATTCTGCAATGGAAACAATAAACACTGCTTGGACCGCTGCTTCTGAGGAAATGTATAAAGCATCTCAAACAGAAGGAGCTAATCCAGAAAATACAGATTCTGATGAGACACCATCTGATGATGTAACAGATGTAGAATTTGAAGAAGTGAAAGAAGAAGACGAGAAATAAAAATCAGTTTTCATAATACTTAAAGAAGCCCGCTTTATTAGTGGGCTTTTTTATTTACTTTTGCTTGTACTATGAAGAAGATTATTGTCATTTTATTATTTGTACCATTTTTATTAAAGTCTCAAGATGCTTTTATTAGCGGGAATGATACTATTTGCGATAATGAAGGAGATGCTGAGGTTAAAATCTCTTTTAATGGTACTGCTCCGTTTGAATTTGTGTACGCAATAAACGGAATAAATCAATCATCTATTACCACATTTATAAATCCGCATTTTATTCTATCATCAGAGGAAGGAACTTATTCGTTAGTTTCTTATTCGGCAAATGGATTTGCAGGAACAGTTAATGGTAACGCAATGATTACAATTCTTCAGGCACCAACTGCAATCATCTCTACTATTACTGATACTATAAGTATTCTTAATCCTTCTTTACATCTTACATCAAATTCTGTGGGAGATATAAGCGTACAATCATGGAATTATGGTTATGACGCTCTTTTTGATACAATAGATAACCCTGTCCACACCTTTCCTTTAGATTCACAAGGATTAGGAATTGCTGCTACATATACGGTTTCGCTAATTGTAATAGATGATAATAATTGTAAGGATACTACCTCTAAAACTATATTTATTGAAAATGACTATTGGATATATTTCCCAAATTCATTTACTCCTGATAATGACAATATAAATGATAAATTCTGTATTGAATATTCTGGAATAAGAGAGAATACATTCTCTTTTTATATATTAAATAGAAATGGGGATATTCTATTTGAGACTAATTATTCTAAATCATTAAAATGTAGCGAAAATGGAGGTTGGGACGGTAAAGATAATGATGGAAATGATATTATGCCTGGAATCTATGTTTATGAATTATATTTTCAGGAGTGGGATGGATGGAAAAACACCAAACACGGAACTATAAATTTAGTTAGGTAAATTACTGAGTAAAAACAAACTCTAAAATATTCGATCCCATCTTCAGAGCTTCTAATCTTGTTTGCTGACTATCATTATGTACTTCCTGATCTTCCCAACCATCTCCTAAGTCTGACTCGTAAGTGTAAAGAAGAACTAATTTACCTTCTATAAAAATCCCAAAAGCTTGAGGGTTATTTCTTTCATGTTCATGAATTTTTGGTAATCCGTTTGTAAACTTATAAATCTGATGAAAAACATCATGAGAGGGAGGGATTTCTACTAAATCATTATTTGGAAATATTTTCTTTATTTCGGACCTTACAAAAGGATCCATTCCATAATTATCATCAATATGAAGGAAGCCTCCAGATAATAGATAGTTTCGTAGGTTCTCCGCCTCCTTTGCAGAGAAAACAACATTTCCATGCCCAGTCATGTGTAAAAACGGATAATTGAAAATATCTAGACTTCCTACTTCAACGGTAGCAATTTCTTTTTTTATATTGGTATTAATATTTTTATTGCAGAATTCTACCAGATTTGGTAATGATGTTGGGTTTGCGTACCAATCTCCACCACCATTGTATTTTAAAACGGCAATTTGATAGCTGTTTTGTGAAAATAGAATTAATGGAGAAAGAAGTAAAATAAAAAGAATTTTCTTAATCATGATGATGACAATGTCCGCTTGTGTTTTTTGTTTTATTTTGGCACCTTTTTCCTTTTTGTGTAGTGCCTTTACATTGAGTTGCTAAAGTAGTGTTTTCTGTTTTGTATTTTGTAGTAGTTACGATCCAATTCCAATCTTCTTTATGTACTTCTGATTCTAATTTTTCCTCTATTTTATCTTCTATTGCAGGAAAGAAGTCAATATTGGTTCTTTTTTCAAGATTATTAACTGTACACACATAATAATCTAAATCTTTTTCTCCGCTCTCATTTGGAAGCATAAAAGAAATCATCTTTTGTTCTGATGGATCATAAATAACTTTATAATAATATTTTGGAACACACACTTTATTACTTCCAATATAGGAACTACAAGAACTTAAAATAGGGCCAGTAACTACATAAATACTACTTGCTGACCCCCAACTTCTAACTAATTTTTCTAAATTCCCCCAAATACCTCTATTGAAAGATGGGTTTTGTGGACTCATATTACTCATGTAAAAACTTTCACTCATTGCAGTAGAACTGAAACTAAAATCATGAGCAGGAGCTAAATGTCCTCTATCAAAACCTGAACCTTTATAATCAGATAAGGTGGCAGAATTGCTACTTATCTTTTTATCAATTCTGAAATCATCTGTTCTACTAACCAGACCTAAAATCTTTTCTTTTTTTATCTCATAAAAAACCCACTCTGCTTGTTCGTGCTGCTCGGAATAAGAAAGGGAATAGTAGATGTGATGAACCAACTCTCCATTCCATGTTGGTAAGAAATTACTTACTTCTTGAGAAAATAAGAATATTGGAGATAAAAATAATATTATAAATATTTTTTTCATAATCTATTGATTATTATTAATAGTAGTTGCGGATACAACCCCTGCAGTTTCTGTTCTTAAACGGCTGTTTCCTAAACTAATTGATTGGTAATTATTATTAGCAGCTTTCTTAATTTCAGTAGCAGAGAAGTCACCTTCTGGTCCAATTAATATAAGTGTCCTTTTTTCTGTATTCTTTTCTTTTAATTCTATCTTTTCTCCTTGTTCACAATGGGCAATATATTTGCTACCATCAAAGTTTTTTTGTATAAAATCAGTAAAAGAAATAGATTCATTTAGTTTTGGTAGACGGTACTTTAAAGATTGTTTCATAGCAGAGAGTAAAATTCTATTACATCTTTCTGTTTTTACTACTTTTCTCTCTGATCTATCACAAATAATAGGAGTAATTTCATCAATACCAATTTCAGTTGCTTTTTCCAAAAACCACTCAAAACGATCCATGTTTTTTGTAGGTGCAATTGCAATATGTAAATAATAATCATGTCCTTTCTCTTTCTTTATCTTCTCAATTACTTTTACTCTTGTTTTTTTTGTGTCAGAACTAGTAATTTCTGAAACAAGTAAATTCCCTTTACCATCTGTAAAGTTTAATATGTCACCTTCTTTTTTTCTGAGAACTCGAGTAATATGTTTGCTTTCCTCTGATGAAATTGTGAAATCGTTTTCAGTGTTTTCTGTAAAGAATAATTGCATAAAACAAAAGTATAAAAAAAACCGAGTTCTCACTCGGTTCTATTTCAATATAAAAACGAAATTAACTTTTTATAGTTGATTTTGGTGCAGCATCTAATATTTCTTCATTTGCAAATTCTGCAAACTGAGAAAAGTTTTTGTTAAAAGCATCTGCTAATTCGTTTGCTTTATTGTCGTATTTTTCTTTGTTTTCCCAAGTGTTCTTAGGGCTTAAAATTTCAGATGGTACATTTGGACATGATGTTGGCATTTTCAATCCAAATACTACATGAGTAGAATATTCTACATCATCCAACTCACCATTCAGAATTGCAGAAATCATAGATCTTGTATGTTTTAATGAGATTCTTTCTCCAACACCATATTCTCCACCAGACCAACCTGTGTTTATTAGCCATACATTTACATTGCTTTCATCCATTTTTTCTCCTAGCATCTCCGCATATTTCGTAGGATGAAGTGGCATAAATGGAGCTCCAAAACAAGCAGAGAAGGTAGTTTGGGGTTCTGTAACTCCAGCTTCTGTTCCGGCTACTTTTGCAGTATATCCTGAAATAAAATGGAACATTGATTGTCCTTTTGTAAGTTTTGATACTGGAGGTAATACTCCAAATGCATCTGCTGTAAGGAAGAAAATATTTTTTGGATTGTGTGCAAGTGATGGAACAGCAATATTATCTATATGATCTATTGGATAACTTACTCTAGTATTTTGAGTAATAGTACCATCTTCATAGTTTGGATTATTTGTACCTTCAAAGAAAGAAATGTTTTCTAATAGAGCTCCTTCTCTTACAGCTGCAAAAATATCTGGTTCTTTTTCGGCAGATAAGTCAATACATTTAGCATAGCATCCACCTTCAAAATTAAATACAGTATCTCCATCCCAACCATGTTCATCATCACCAATTAAATCTCTGTTTGGATCAGCAGAAAGGGTCGTTTTTCCAGTTCCGGATAAACCAAAGAAGATTGCAGTATCTCCATCTTTTCCAACGTTTGCTGAACAATGCATTGGAAGTACATTTTTCTGATGTGGTAATATAAAATTAAGTGCTGAAAAAATCCCTTTCTTAATTTCACCTGTATAACCTGTCCCCCCGATTAGAATTATCTTTTTTGTAAAATTTAATATTGCAAAATTATGCTGACGAGTACCATCTACTTCTGCATCTGCCATAAACCCAGGAGCATTTAAGATGGTCCATTCTGGTTCAAAGTTTTCTATTTCCTTATCTGTCGGTCGTAAAAACATATTGTATGCAAACATATTACTCCAAGCATATTCATTTACAACTCTGATGTTCATTCTGTAATTCTGATCTGCACAAGCATAAGAATCTCTCACAAATAATTCTTTGTCGCATAAATAATTCAATACCTTCTGGTTTAACTTATCAAATTTATCTTCCTCAAATGAAAGGTTTACATCTCCCCACCAAACAGAATTTTTTGAGATTTGATCTTTTACAATAAATCTGTCCATTGGTGATCTACCTGTAAATTCTCCAGTATTTATATTTATTGCTCCAGATGAGGTGATAATAGCTTGTCCTTTTTCAACAGCAATCTTTGTGAGTTCTTCTGGAGATAGATTCCAGTGAGCTGTTGCGTTTTTTATTCCTAAATCAGAGATGGTAGCATCTTGTGCTCTCTTGCCTGTCTCGGTCATAATCTATTTTTTTTAGTACGATTTGTAGTGCAAAGATATGTATTTATATACATCTAAATATGTGATGAGTCATTCTTTTTAACAATGAAAAATAGCAACATCCAAGAGCTAATTAAAAACAATCCTCCTATAGGAGTTATTGCACCTAGAAATGATAGTGACATATTTAAGATATTTTGTAATGACAAGAAATAAATAGAGAAGGAAAATAAAATAACTCCAAAGGACATGATTTGTAATACTCTATTTAATTTATCTGTAAATTTATTAGTGTTTAATGATAAGATTATTATTCCTAAAGCATGAAACATTTGGTATCTTACCCCTGTTTTAAAAGAAGAAAGTTCATCTGCAGAAAGCAAGTCTTTTAATAGATGAGCTCCAAATGCTCCTAATATTACAGATGTTAACGCAAATATTACTCCAACTTTAAAATATTTGTTTCCCATTTTATTTAAATTTTTATTGGAGCAAATTAAATAAATAATACTTTAGCAATCTTTAATAATTAAAATAAGAATGAAGAAAATATTAGTTTTAGGAGCGGGAAGATCGGCAACTACATTAATTGATTACTTAATTACTAATTCTGAAGAAAACAACTGGTTTGTTACTGTAGGGGATTTTTCTGTTGAATTAGCAGAAGAATCAGTTGGTAATTCTGAAAAAGCGAAAGCAATATTTTTTAATGTTACAGATGATAATCAGAGAAGAGAGGAAATCAGAAATTCTGATATTGTTGTATCTATGCTTCCTGCAAGAATGCATTTTTTAGTAGCTGAGGATTGTGTAAACTTGAAAAAGAATTTAGTTACAGCCTCTTATGTTTCTGATGAGCTGAGGCAGTTGAATGAAAAAGCAAAGCAATCAGGAGTTTTATTGTTAAATGAAATTGGTTTAGATCCCGGTATTGATCATATGTCGGCCATGCAACTTATTGATGAAATAAAAGAGAAAGGAGGGGAGTTAACTTCTTTTAAATCTTTTTGTGGAGGATTAGTTCACCCAGATTATGATCACAATCCTTGGAATTATAAATTTACTTGGAATCCAAGAAATGTTGTTTTGGCAGGACAAGGAACTGCTCAGTACATAAAAAAAGGAAAATACAAGTATATTCCCTACACAAAGTTATTTGAAAGAACGGAATGTATGAATATTCTTGATGTTGGAGAGTTTGAAGGGTACGCTAATAGGGATTCTTTAAGTTATAGAGATTCTTATGGTTTAGAAAATATACCTACAATATTCAGAGGAACATTAAGAAAAAAAGGTTTTTGCAAATCATGGAATATGTTTGTTCAACTTGGGATGACAGATGACACTTATAGTGTAGAGAATTCAGAAAATTTAACATATAGGGAGTTTACAAATTTATTTTTCCCCTATAATAATAAGTTGACTGTTGAGCAGAAATTCTGTAATTATTTAAATGTTTCCAATAATTCTGATGAGTTTAAAAAAGCAGAATGGATGGGGATTTTCTCTAAGAATATTATTGGAATTGAGAAGTCTACTCCTGCGAAAATATTACAAAAAATAACAGAGGAAAAATGGACTCTTTCAAAAGAGGATAGGGATATGGTAGTAATGCAACATCAATTTGAGTATTTACTAGATAGTGAAACAAAAAAAATAAATTCTTCTTTAGTGGTTTTTGGAGACAACCAAAGAGATACTGCAATGGCAAAAACAGTTGGACTGCCAGTTGCAATTGCTACAAAACTTATCTTAAATGGAGAGATAAAATCTATTGGAGTTCAGATTCCAACCACCAAAGATATTTACAATCCTGTACTTAAAGAGCTTTCAGGAAATGGAATTAATTTTATAGAGGAAGAGATTAGTTAATGTCAATTAATTCTTGAGGAATATTTACTTCTAGAATTTTCTTTTTTAGATTAATGTTAATCACAAAATTATCATGGAAGGGAATAAAAAACTCCTTTTTCCCATCCCTTACAACAATTAATTTTTGGGATGTTTTATCATTAACAAAATTTACTATTCCAATTCTACCCAGAGTATTATCTATAACATCAAAACCTACAATTAATTTATCAGGATTTATATTTTTTATTTCTGGAAGAAATTTATTTGGAAGGTAAACCTTTCTTTTTAGTATTTTAAGTGCTTGTTCTTCTGAATCCACATCCTCTAGTTTCACTAGTAGTACTTGTTTCTTTTTCGGACGAACACTTTCTGCAAAATAAGGGATAAGTTCATTATTATCTTCAATATAGAAAAATTCAATATCTGTATAAACTAAAAGGATGTCATTATCATTATAGATATTGACATCCCCTTTATAACCATGAAGTTTAAAAATTGTACCAAGTAAAAAGCAATCTTGCTTTTCCATTGGTTTTTAAGCTTCTTTTGTTTTTTCT
>JABHQB010000098.1 GCA_018695965.1 Flavobacteriales bacterium
TTAGGATCAGCAATAGTTCGGATATTTTTTATTTTATCTCCTCTCTTTAGAGTTTTCGACATCCCTTTCACTTTTAAGGTTTTAGCAACTATAATTGTATCACCATCATTTAATACATTTCCTACAGAATCTTTAGTTTCCATTAGTTTTATCATTTAGCATGGGTACAAATGAAAATTTCCCATGAGTTGTTATTTTAGTTTCTGTTTCCGATATTTTTTCGATAAGTTTCATTACTTGTACATCACCTTCCCCTATAGGAGCTACCATTCTCCCTCCTACCTTTAATTGTTGTATAAGATCTTCAGGAATAGTAGGAGCACCACAAGTCACTATTATTTTGTCAAATGGAGCAAATTGTTCCAAACCTTTATAACCATCTCCATAATAGAAATTACAGTTGTACCCTAATTCTGGTAAAAATTCCTTTGTTTTCTGAAAAAGTTCTTTTTGTCTTTCTATAGTATAAACATTTGCTTCCATACCAATCAATACCGCTGCCTGATATCCTGAACCTGTACCTACTTCTAATACTTTCTCATAAGGATTCAACTCCAAAAGCTGAGTCTGAAAAGCTACTGTATATGGTTGAGAAATAGTTTGTCCTGCACCAATAGGAAAAGGTTTGTCCTGATATGCAAATTGTACAAATGCATTATCTAAAAATAGATGCCTAGGAATCTCATTTATCATATTCAAAACAGATTCGTTAGAAATTCCTTTTTTTCTTATCTTGTCTACTAATATTTGCCGTAATCCTTTATGCCTAAAAGTATCCTTCATTTTATAGTTTTACAGATAATAAATTTATATTTTCGCAACTGTTTTATTTTATAACAAATAAAGAATAAAAAATTAAATATTTTGAAAAATAATTCATATAAAAATACACACTCTTTTGTTAATATTACTTTTCTGTTTCTTATCAGTTTATTTTTTATATCTTCTTGCGATAAAGAAGAAAACATTCAAGAGGTTCCTTCTTATATACACATTGAAGATCTAATTCTAACAACTAACTCATCTGAAGGAGCAAATACTCATAACATTACAGATGTTTGGGTATATGTCGAAAGTGATAGTGAGATTGAATTTAGAGGAACTTACCCTCTGCCTGCCACTATTCCTTTGCTAAAAACAGATAGTACAAAAATCTATATTCGTGCTGGAATAAAAGATAACGGAATTGCTGGAACCAGAGTGAGATACAGCTTTTATAAAACCTTTGAAACGGATGTCTTTTTAGTAAAAGATAGTATTGTAAATATCAATCCAAATTTTGAATATGTAAGTAATGCTAACTTTGAAATTGAGAACTTTGAAGGTGTTGGCACTAATATTGATACTACTATAAAATCGGATATTGACTTTGAAATAGAAACAGAAGGTGGAAACAAATACGCTCATGCTATTTTAGATGATGACAATCTGATCTTTGAAGTAGCAACGGAAGAATTTGAAAATTTACCACAAGTAGGAGCTCCAGTATACATAGAATTAGACTATAAATCTAATCATGATTTTATGGTTGGAGCCTATATAAATTATCCTTTTTCTGTAGTAAACAGAGAATTACTTTGGGTAACTCCTAAAGAAGATTGGAATAAAATTTACATTAATATGACTGGAACGGTAAGTGAGGCAATTGACAATACTTCCCTTAAATTTTATATTAATATGTTCAGAACAGACACAACACAAGATGCCTGGATAGAATTTGATAATTTTAAACTAGTATACTAATATGAAGAATATTACAGTAATTGGAGCTGGAACAATGGGGAACGGAATAGCACATGCTTTTGCACAAAGCGGATATTCTGTAAATTTAGTTGATATTTCTGCGGATTCATTAGATAGAGCAATTGATACTATCACAAAGAATTTAGATAGATTACTTTCTAAAGAAAAAATATCCGAGCTAGATAAAAACAATACTCTATCCAATATATCTACAAATACTGATTTAACCGATGCAGTAAAAGATGCAGACTTAGTAATAGAAGCTGCAACTGAAAATATAGATATTAAACTAAAAATATTTAAACAACTAGATGAAATATGTGATGATAATACAATCCTAGCAACAAATACTTCTTCTATTTCTATTACTAAGATAGGTTCTGTTACAAATAGAAACGACAAAGTCATTGGAATGCATTTTATGAATCCTGTACCAATAATGAAATTAGTTGAAGTAATAAGAGGAAAAGAAACTTCTGATAGCACCACTACTACTATTATGAAACTTTCCAAGAACTTAGGAAAAGTTCCTGTAGAAGTAAATGATGCTCCAGGATTTGTAGCCAACAGAATTCTGATGCCTATGATAAATGAAGCTATATTAACTTTAGAGGAAAACGTTTCTGGAGTAGAGGAAATTGATACTGTTATGATCTTAGGAATGTCTCATCCAATGGGACCATTACATCTGGCCGACTTTATCGGATTAGATGTTTGTCTTTCAATTTTAGAAGTAATGCATGAAGGATTCAAAAATCCAAAATATGCTCCTAGCAAAACATTAATTAGTCTGGTTTCTGAAGGTAAATTAGGGATAAAATCAGGAGAAGGTTTTTATGATTATTCTGATGGACCAAGGAATAAAAAGATATCATCACAATTCAAATAATAATAAAAAAGGGAATCTTTCGATTCCCTTTTTATTTTATTCTAGCACTATCTTTTTTGTGAGATCTTGATTTTTAGTCTTTATTTCTAAATAATAAATTCCCTTACTATATACCGATAAATCAATTTTATTATCTGAAATACTTAGTTGTTTTTCTATAATAATCTCTCCTAAAGTATTAATTACTTTTACAAAAGCATCTTCTTCCAAAGCAAATTCCACAACTCCTTTTGTCGGGTTAGGGAACACATCAATATCTAAATTGAATCCAATTATTGAATTAATACTTGTCGCATCATATAAATATACATCATCAATTGCAGCTTCTACTAAACTTCCTCCATCTAAATATTGTCCTAACCTGATACTATCAGAAGCAATAAATCTTATACTAAAATCAGAGGTAATATTCACATAATCAGTCACTCTGAAAGAAAATTTTCTCCAACGATTATCCGAAGTCATATTATTCTCTATATAAACCCAATTATTACCATCGTCTGTTATTTGAACCTGCCACCAATCTGCTCCAGGATTTGCTCCTGTAGGAGGAGAATTAGTATACCATCTGTAATATGAAAAGGTAGGATTATTATAGTTTGTTAAATCATAAGGTGGTGAAGTTAATGTTGTATGACCATCATCTATATCCTGTTCTCCGATAGTACCTCCAGTCATGTCATTACCTGTAAATGCACAAAAAGCTCCAAAAGGAGTATGTTGAAAAGGAGTTTGAACAAAAATAGAGTCTGAGATGTTTCCATAATAAGTCCCCTCTGGAACTCCTATTTCCCATAAACCAGTAGTTGCATTATCTGAAGGATGAGAAATATCCCAAAATCCAATGTTAAAATCAAAATCTTGCTCCTCTATTAACTCATATCCTACTAAAATAAAGTACGGTAAGTTTGGATGATTATCTAGATGAGCAGAAAATGGAGTAATGGCAGCTTTCTTTCCATAATTATCAACAAGTGACAAATAATAAGCAACCACAGTTCCTTCAGATTGAGATGGTATTTGAGCAGAATAATCATTACCCGAAACTATTGTTAGTGGAATACTATCCCAATTAGTAGAATTATTTAACTTATAATAACAATATGCATTATTTAAAGCCCATGGGTAGGTCAGATCAATCTCTGCATCTATATCAATTTGTACACCTCCTAAAGATTCATCAAGCTCTGTATGCGTAAGATCTGCATTTGAAAGTAATGTAATTCCATGTAAAGCAAAGGCATCTACTATTGCGTTATCATTAGGTGTTCCATTAAATATATTTCCATCATCATCATCAGAATAAAGGAATTCTAATAATACGTCTGTATATATCATACCTTCTGTACCATCAGGACCATCAGGACCTCCATCATATAAATCAACAAATAATTCTAATGCCTGATGCATATTTCCTAAATTAAGATAGGTATCCCAAAACGCTCCACAAATAATCTCTCCATCTGCATGAACCTCTCCAACTAAATCTTGAGGATATACCTTTGCAACTGAATCGTACTCTCTTACATTACTATTAGGGTCATTTAACAACCATCCTTCTCCTAAAACAGGATAGCCTGTTAAAGATAACGCCCAGATATCTGCAGTTCCTTCATTAAATCCACCATTCCACATTCCTGCTCCAGAATTATATCTATAATCATTAATAGCGTGACCATATTCATGATAAGCAACATCTGGAATTTTTGCACTAGCATTACATCCTCCTCCCTCATCATAAAAATTTATTGTTCCTCCACCATAGAAGGCGTTACATGTATTAGTAGTAAGATCAACATTAGTTTCCATTGAGAAATCTAATCCTCCAAATAGAGGAAAATAATTTTTAAAATGAGTATGAATATTATTGACTGCATAAAAAGCAGTTCTCTCTGAGATAGTAGAATTTGTATTGTCAAATACAACATTACTATTTGTCGAAGAAGTGTTAAAACTAGGTACTACACTATTTGTTTGTACTTGAGTATAAGCCCCTTCTAAATAATAGGTTGCATTTCCAGTGTTAGATGGTAATGTAACTTCTCCAAGACTATCTGTAAAGTAATTAGTATTATTATATCTGACCTTTAAATCTACAAGATCTTCTATTGAAGAAGCATTGTTAGGATTTGTTGTGTAGACCTCTCCTTCCACATGAATAGTAGCTTGTGGAAGTTCAAATTTAATCTCATTTCTTCTCATAAGCAACTCTCCCGTATTAGCATCAACATAGCATACATATTCTGCTGGACCAATATTGTTTTTTGTACTTAAATGTACTACATAAACTAAATGATACTCGTAATTTCCGTTTTTTGGAATTGGTAGTATCTTTAAATTCTCTTCTATATCACTATCCGTAATAGAAAATGGTAAATTCTGTTTTGCAGAAATTAAAGATGATGAAGAGGGAAAAGTTGGAATAATAGATATATTAATATCTGAAAATACATCCAAACCAAAAACAACAACCTCATTATTTTTATTCATTTTCAAATAAAGTCTGCTATCAAGAACTTCCAAGTCTTGATAAGATTGAGTGTAAATATAATTTTTATATTTTTCGTTTTCTGTTTCAGATGTAAGTCTCAAATCTCCAAAAGGAACATTAAATACAGATAAATTATTTACAATAAAATCTGATGGATTTATGATAGATATTCCTTCTCCAAAAGCTCTGTGAGGTTTTCTGTTATTTTCATTAAAATACACATACCAATTTGGATTCAATGATTGAAATTCTTTCCATGCAAACCCATTTCTTAAATGATACTGGACATCAGTATTCAAATGAATTGCCTGTTTAATATACCTTACTTCATACTCGTCCTTATGAAAATGATCTCCAGAAAAAACAGGAACACAAAAGATAGTTGAGAAAATTACAAATAATATTTTTTTCATTTATTTTATATTTTTAAAGTTGTAAAAATACACAAATCTATTCAGAATAAAGGAAACTTTGTTCTATTAAAAAAGAATCTATTTACTCTTAGTTAACAAAATAGTTTCTCCATCAAATGCGGGACTTACATTTTCTGGAAGTTCTTGTAGCAAATCATCATGTTTCCCCATAAAATGACTAATATGTGTAAATAAAGCTTTTTTTGGACTCACCTCTTCTATTAGTTTTAGAGACTCATCTAAATTAAAATGAGATATATGTTTCTTTTTTCTTAAAGAGTCAATAATTAATAAGTCTGCATCTTTAATCTTTTCTTTCTCTTTATCAGATATATAACTAACATCAGTTATATAAACAAAGTCCTGTATTCTGAAACCAAATACAGGCGTCTTATAATGCATTACTTCAATTGGAACAATTTCAGTTTCATTAACTTTAAAAGGAGTATTACTAATAGTGTTAATATTTACTCTTGGTATTCCTGGACAATCATCTCCAGAGAACACGTAATGAAACTCTCTTTTCAGTGCATCTCCTACTCTCTTTGTTGTAAATATTTGCATATCCTTCTTCCATTTATGATTAAAAGCCCTTACGTCATCCATTCCTGCAATATGATCTTTATGCTCATGAGTAAACAAAATTGCATCTACTTTTTGTACGTTCTCTCTTAGCATTTGTTGCCTAAAATCAGGTCCTGTATCCACTACAATTGTTTGTCCATCTACTTCAATCATTACTGAAGATCTTAGCCTTTTGTCTTTCTGATTATCAGACAAACAAACATCACAACTACATGCAATTACAGGTACACCTTGAGATGTTCCTGTTCCTAATAAAGTTATCTTCATAATTTAAAAAAATATAATGATGTAAAAATATAGATTTATACCTACACAAATAGAAATAAGTCATTAAATTTGCTGCGTTTTTCAAAAGATAAAAAATGACGGAAGAAGAATTAGTACTTAGTGCAACTCAGAAAGCTCTCAGGATAAATTTAGACACAAGTATCTATGGAAGTATGGTGGAAATTGGAGCTGGACAAGAGGTTGCTCGTCAATTTTTCAGAGCAGGATCTGCTTCAGGAACTATTGCAAAAACTATGTCGGCATATGACAGAAATTTTTCTGATGCAATATACGGAAAAGAAGAACATGGAAGATATGTTTGTAAAAGTAGACTCTTAAACATGTTAGATCATGAATACTCTTTAATTGAAGAACGTCTAAAGACAGCAAATTCCCCAGATAGAAGATATTTCACTTTTGCAGATACTGTATCTACAATAAATTACGAGAAAACTAATAAGGGACATGGTTGGATTGGAGTGAGATTCCAAAAAAAATCAAACTCAGAACCAAATGACATTATTTTACATGTTAATCTGCATGACCAAGATGCAAAAATACAGCAAGAAACTATTGGTATCTTAGGAACCAACCTGCTTCATGCTTGTTTTTATCAATCTGACCCAAAAGATATTTTAAAAGAATTGTACGACAATCTTTTCAGATCATCTATTGATATTGACATGGTACACTTTTATGGACCAGACTTTAAAGATATAGATAACAGACTTTTAAGCTTAACCCTGGTAAAAGAAAAAATGACTGATGGGGTTATTTTTACTCCTGATGGATTAAATCATCAACCATCAGACATCCTTCATCAGAAAAATATATTAGCACTTAGAGGTTCTTTTCGTCCAGTTACAAAAGTAAATATTGATATGCTAGAGAATGGTTTAGAGAAATTCTCTTCTGATAAAAAAGTTAAGAAAGAGGATATTCAGGTATTATTTGAAATTACATTAAGTAACCTAAAAACTGATGGAGATGTTGATGAACAAGATTTCTTAGATAGAGTTGATATTTTATGTTCTCTTGGTTACACTGTAATGATCTCAAACTTCAGAAAATATTATAAAGTTATAGAGTATTTATCTCAATTTACACCAAACAGAATGGGATTAATAATTGGTGTTGACAGCTTAATAGATATGTTTGAAGAAAAATATTACAGAAACTTAAACGGTGGAATAATGGAAGCATTTGGGATTATTTTTACTAGAGATATTAAGATATATTTATATCCTTATAAACCAAATACAGAATCTGAATTATTAAACTCTAACAACATACCTATTCATCCAAGAGTGAAAGCTCTGTACGAATATTTATATAGAAACAAAAGAATTGAAGACTTAAATCATAACAAAAAAGTGCTCGGCATTTTCTCTAGAGAAGTATTAAAAAAAATAAATAATTGTGAAGAAGGAACTTGGGAACATATGGTTCCAGAAGGTGTTGATGAAATTATTAAAGAAAAATCCCTGTTTGGATGCTCTTGCGAATTTCCATCAAAGAAAGATTAGAATTTTATGATTAAAAAAATATTTATTACATCTTTTATCCTTTTTTCAATATTTTCTTTCTCACAAGATAAAAAAGTGAATGGTTATTCTGGTGCTACTAAATATAACAGCAACAAGAAAACCTTTAAAGGAACAGTTAGTGGTAAAATAATAGATGAAACCACAAAAGAAAATCTAGCTTATACAAATGTATCGCTAACAAATTTAAAGACTAATAAAATAGTTGAAGGAACGGTTACAGAAGAAAGGGGGAAGTTTAATTTTAATGACGTTGTTACTGGGAAATATAAGATTTCTATTAGTTTTATAGGATACACTACAAAGGAATTAGAGTTTGAACTTACAGGAAGTAAACCTGATTATAACTTCAAAAGAATTCTACTAACTCCTTCTTCAAATAAAATTGCAGAAATAGAAATTAATGAAGAAAAAGCAATTTATGAAAACAAGATTGATAAGATTGTTTATAATCCTGAAAACGATATAAACCAAAGTGCAGACGATGCAACTGATGTACTCAGAAAAGCCCCTTTACTTTCTGTTGATTTAGATGGTAATGTTAGTTTAAGAGGAAGTAAAAACATCAAATTTTTAATAAATGGAAAAACTTCTGCATTTTTCTCTTCCGATGCGGCAACTGCTTTACAAATGATTCCAGCAGATCAAATAAAATCTGTAGAAGTTATAACTAGTCCTGGAGCAAAATATGATGGTGAAGGTGATGCGGGAATTGTAAATATTATTACAAAAAAGAAAATAATTGATGGATATAAAGGAACTATTAGTGGTTCATTCGGAACAAGGGTAAACAGACAATCACTGAACTTAATGTTAGGAAAAGGAAGATTTGGACTTTCTGCTAAAGGAGGAGCACATTACAGTTGGCCAAGAATAGGTATTACTGATTATGAGAGAAAAGATTGGGATGCTTTAGAAGACACAAATACACTACTTAGAAATGGAGAAACTTATAGTCAGTGGATTGGATACAGAGGTGGAATAGATATGTTTTATGATTTAAATGCATTTCAGTCTATCACTTCAAGCTTGTCATTTAGTGGAAGAGATAAATTTAATGATGATTCAACACAAATAAAATATACTGGAATTGACACATCATATAATTACAAATCTATTCTGAATTCTACATCAGTAACCAACCAAGTAGAGTGGTCTTCTGACTTTACAAAAAAGTTTGCTGATAATGAGGATAGAGAATTTAGCTTGGCATTTCAGATAAGTGGGGAGTTTGAAGATGAAGAAACAAAAATAAATGAAAACAATTCGTTAATTACTAACTTAAATGATGGAATAGGAATTGAAAAAACGTTCCAAATTGATTACACACATCCTTTCGGAAGAACAAAAAAGAAATATGAAGGAGGAGGAAGTGGGGAAAAAATGCAACAAAAATCAGAACATAGAGGAAGAATGGGTGGAGGAAAAAGAGGTTCTTCAGGATCTTCATCTGCAACAAATAAAATAGAAATCGGAGCAAAATATATAGATAGAGATAAGAATTTTGAATACTCTACTCAAGAAAATGACATTGTTCCATTATTACAACCTGAAGAAACATTTAATTACAACCAAA
>JABHQB010000008.1 GCA_018695965.1 Flavobacteriales bacterium
AACAATATTATAAGTAAATTTATCAATTGTAGAAATCCGTAAATCTGCATAATTATGCAGAATACTAATTTTTACTTTCTCAGCATTTTCTACAATCTGTTCTTCAGCCAAAGGAGTGTTTTTCTTTAGCCAATCCAAAATACTATCCTCATTTTTTCCATCAGAAAGAACTTCTAAATATTCCAAAACTCTATCTTTCATCTCAGCTGCAGCTTTATTTGTAAAGGTTATTGATAAAATTTTCCTATAATATTCTACTGAATATTTTACTGAACCAATAAGAGCTAATGCAATAAAATTTAAGGATAGAGTATATGTTTTCCCCGAACCGGCAGACGATCTGTTTACCTTAAAATTTTTTGTGTTTTGCATCTAAAATATTTGAACCCCAATATACAAAAAGAGATTCAAAAATCCTATACTTTTTTCAGTTGTAAAAAAGTTTTATCGGATAATATAAATATTACCATAATCTTGATGTTTCCATCCCTCAAAATCTTGGAAATAGATTTCGTAAACATACATTCCCATTGGTAAGTCCTCCCCAGTTGTTTGGTGTTTTCCATCCCAACCATTATTACAATCTAAATCATAAATATTTGTGGTAGAGTACACCACAGTTGAAACCCTGTCATAAACAATAAAGTTAAATGTTTCTTCCCTAATTCCATTATACGAAATACAGAACTTATCATTTATCTGATCAAAATCTGGAGTAAAACTATTTGGAATGTAAATCCAATATTTATCCTGAATAGTTATATTTCTGGAAGTTGTACTCTTACAACTATTTTCATCTGTAACCACCAAAGAAACTGTATAAACAGATGGTGTCTCAGGAAAAGTATGAGTAGGAAGTTCAGTATAATCATAAGCAGTATTATCTCCAAAATTCCATTCCCAAGAAACAATATTTCCTTCAGAATCATCAATAAATTCTGTTGTTGCATCTAATATATTTAAAGTGTCTGAATCTGTAATATGAAAAGCCGCATTAGGTGAGGGTAGTACAGTTACCAAAGCAGAACCTGACATCCAACCGATCTCACCACTTACATCAGAGAAAGAAACTAATTCATATACTCCTTGCTCATTTGTTTTAATAATATAAGGATTTAAATCTGTTGGAATTGGATCTTGTTCTATTCCGTTATGTTTATAAACAAATGTAAATGGCTCAATACCACCACTAAATGAGACACTAACCTCAGCGGGAGTTTCTTCATTATCACAAATTGTATCGTTACCAGATATAAATGCTTTTAAAGGAGGTTTTAATTCTATAATCAATCTTACTACGTCATTATACTCAGAAACAAACGAATTAACTAAGGAATTACCATTTAACATAGTAATACTATCGTATTGCCAGCCTACAAAATAATAATCAGAATCAATATTAGCTGATAAAGTAATAATTTCATCATTAAAATATGTTTCACTATAAGGAAATACACTAGTATTTACCCCATTAACATCAATAGTTGTATTAGTTCCAGCTGGAAATACATCATATACAATTGTTGGTCTCTTATAAATATTTAACCTTATAGTATCAGAAGTAGTAACACTAAAGGATGCAATTTGCGATAAATTATTAGGGGAAATTATAATATTATTTGAGCTCCATGATACAAATCCATATATAGGATCAATCGTGGAAGAAATATTCACATTAGAACCTAGGTAATAATCCATAGAAGTTGGAAATGCAGAAAGCACTGTACCATCAACTGTAATAGTTGTTAAAGTTGACAAATTATTAATGGTAAACACTATCCTAGCCCCTAATCTCTGATGGACAACTGAATCAATAAAAGTTGTATCACAACCATCTAAAACAAATGAAGAGTATATAAATATTCCTGTATCAGCAGGATTAAAAACCATGCTATCAGAATAGATAGTGTCAAATGTATTATTATAAGTAAAAGGTGGCATAGTAGTCATACTCATCTTCCAAACAAAAATATCTTTTCTACCTAAAGAATTAAGTACAATTCCATCAAAATTAGCTGCATCTTCATAAAATCCAATTGCATAAACATTGCCAAATCCATCAGGACAAATATCACCAGTTCTATCATCATCATCTGTATCAGCTCCTGCCATTTTTGCCCAAACCCAATCTCCAGTATTTGTTGACCCATCTAATTGTGCTACCCAAGAAGAAGCTGTAGTGTCACCAGGAATTTGCGGACCAACTACTAATCCATTTGAGAAAGTCATTTCTCCTTTATTAGTTCCACCAAGAAATACCTGTTTATTTGCATCTACAGACATTTGATATGGTTTATCTGTACCTTCACTCCTTGCTCTTTTAGCCCATTTCCATTTACCCTGATTATTCATTTTCGCCACAAATACATCTCTTTTTTGTTTATGACTTAAAGTGTCTGTTCCATTTGAGGCATTAGCAGCAGGAAAAACCATAGGGTTACGATATTCTCCACAAATATAAATATCATCACAAACATCAATAGCAATACTGTTTGCTCTATCTGTTTTATTACTTCCTATTCCCTCTGCCCAGAGCCAATTACCATCCTTATCCATTTTAAATACAAAAGCATCCCATTCTCCATTTGAAGTAATAGAAAAAGGACCAAAAGTACCAGTCTGACTTACACCTCTATTCTGAAAACCTCCAACAACATAAATATTTGAGAATTTATCTATAGCTAATCTATTATCTCTAGACCCTCTTTGATCTTTAATACCATCAAATTTGTCCACCCATAACCAGTTTCCATTAGAATCTAACTTTCCAATATATCCCATAGGCTGACAATCATTACTCCACTCAGGATTTGTAAT